>CAYUNU010000213.1:0-6650 GCA_964446195.1 uncultured Porphyromonadaceae bacterium
ATTGGATAAGCCAATATTTAAAACTCTTGAGCTATGAAATATCTAAGATCTTTTCTCCTGATTTTGGTTTTTTTCCCAATAATAAATATCTCAGCCCAAGTCCAGGTTTTCCTGCATCAGCCACCACCCGGGCAATTGAACATAGCAGACCTTTGGAAGTTCGAGGTAATTAATAATACTGAAGTCGACAGGCATATAAAGTTCTATGCTACAGTCAACAGCGAAGATGGTGTCCCCATTTTTGAGGGTACATCTTCCGTTTTCGAGCTTTCTGCCATGTTTTCGGGAGTAGTTTCATTCCCGGAACTGGAACCTTTTGATATGGCCCATGTTGATGAGGAGATAAAAGAGATCCTTCTTCGAACTGGAACAGTGCCTTCGGGTGTTTATGTGATTTGTATAGAAGTTATTGATGCTGAGTCGGCTGAGAGTATATTCAGGGATTGTATTGATCAGGAAGTTTTTCAGGCCTCACCGCCGGTTCTTATTTATCCTATGGATGGATCGGCTCTTGAGGAGGAGATGCCAGTTTTTTCATGGATGGAGCCTGTGCCGCCCATTGACGGAATGCTTTATAAAATCAGGATCGCTGAAATTCTTACAGATCAGTCGCCCGAACAGGCCCTGGCTTCTACACCACCCTATTTTGAATACAGCGGTATCATGGGTAATCTGTTTGAGTTTCCCCTTTCTTCTCGCCCGCTTGAGGTGGGAAAAAGTTATGTTTGGCGTGTTACGGGCACTATATTTGGCAGGGATCTGTTGGAGAGTGAATATTCAACCTTCCTTAGGCTTGATCCAACAGGTATGGCTGCGAATATTGAGCTTACTTTTCCTCCTGATGGTGGGCTTATAGATCCTAAAAAGAATGTTTTTTGCTGGAAACCGATTCCGGGGGATGGCATTGTATATAATGTTATTGTTTCCAAGCAAGTCTGTGATACTTCTACTACTGCTAGCGACGAAACTCAGCCAGCTCATCCCTACGGCTATCTGGGGGAGGATCCTGTTGCTCAGAGGGCTGATAGCCTGAGAAGGGCTATCGACATTTTGGATATTCCCTACTGGCGGTCGGTTTGTGAAAAGCTGAGTGAGAATATTGAAGTTGCGAAAATGAACAGGCGAATTTTGTCGGATCAACAAAAGCAGTTTGAAAAGTGGGCCAGAGAGATTGAGTGTGAATTAACTAAGCCCGAGTGCAACCTGCCGGATTGTTGTCCCGATGATGATTGTTGTGCAGGTCTGGATCCTTCGACTGCTGAAGGCCGGGCGGAGTTTCGTCGACGTTTGGCTTGCTTAACTGGTCCAATGAGGTCAATGAAAGATGCTGTTGATGATTTTGCTGATGATTTTGAATGGTTAATAAAAAGATGGAGAGCTGGTGAGGAGCACAGAAACACAATGGGAGCCTACGATGATATTTTTGGTGCCCTGGAGTATTTGATGTCGCTTGAATGGTTAGATGATCTAAAGCAGGAGGTTTTTGATGCTTTAGGTGTAACAGAAATGATGAAGGAGGTCAGAGATTTTGTTTTAACACAGGTCTGCATAGGTCTACAGTATTCGGATGCTGAATGTCAGGGGTTTATCGATAAGCTGAATGAGATAGAGAAGCTTATCAACGATGTTAAGGAGGGGAAGGAAGATGTAGAGTTGGCTATTGATGCTTTTGAAGCTTTGAGAACAGGGGGTGATTTGCCTATTGATATATTTCTGAAACTTATGGAGAATTTATATGCAGCTGCCGGACAGGCTACAGGAGAGGCTGTATCGGGCTGGGAAAACTTCTGGAAAGAAATGTGTGAGACCCTGCAGCGGGCATATAGGATAAACATTTGCATGCAAGAGCTTAACGAACAGATCGCTCAACTGGAGCAGGATTGCCCTGAGTTTTGTAGGGAAGCTCTGACTGAGCTTGAGGATGATTCTCGCCGTGCAGCTGCTGAACTGGCTAGATTGAAGGAGGAAAGACATAATAGATGGTTAGCAGATAGTGCGGCCTTCCATAATGATCTGGATAATGCTATTGCAGAGTTTACGAATAATCTCGGACGATCAGATATATGTTGCCAGGATAGAAGTAGTGGTAATGTTGTATATACTTTTCCTCCATATGGCGCGGGTGATCCATGTAAAGAATACCTGTTCGGTCTTTTAAGTCAGCAGCTTGGCAACAGGCTGTGTTATTTTAACATCCGGGTAGAGATAAATTGTGCGACTTTGGAAGTGAAATATACCTGGGAAACAACAGATGGTTTTAGCAGAAACGAGGATTGTTGCCCCAGGGTTCCGGAGGAGGAGACAGTTGGGCGCACAGAGGGGATACCCGGTGAGGATGAGGTTTGCTGGCCAACAGGAGGGGATGAAGGTGATCCTGGTCGAGAAGGTATTGATACTGAGGGAGAAGCAAGATGGCGTGTGGAAGCGGAAAGAGATGGCAGAATAATTGGCAGGAGCTCTTCCCGAAGATACAGGACAAGGCCTGGATATGCGGATCCACCTACTCCTGATACTATTAAGATTCCAAAGGATCCGCCAGGTTCGGGATGCGACTGTCGGGTTAGTATCTCAATAAATGGTTTTACACTACCTGGAGGGATGGGCATGATTGTAGAAGAAGGGGCCAGTCTGAATATAAAAATAGTGGGAGGATGTTCCGGGTCATGTGCCTCAGCAGGACAAAAGATAAAAATCCAGCTACCGGTTCTCAAATTTCTTGGTATGAATTGGCTTAACCCCGGGATTAATGCAGTTGGCGGTATGGTCACTTATAAGTTCCTCGACCAGGGAATGCACAGGGTAGTTGCAACACAAGAATGCTCCGATGGATCTAAGTGTGAGTCAACTACTGTTGTAGAGGTAGTTAAAAAGAAAACTCCTGCAGGAGCAAATAAAGTGGTTTCAGCAATTACTGATGTAACAGTCAGTAAATGTGGCAATAGCTCATGCATACATCCATATTATTACTCAGATCAGAACCGCTTTTTAATACCCGGGAATGAGATAGTATTTGAAAATCCAGGTTTTTATAAGATTGGTTATCTTACTGATTGTTTCCCGCAGTGTTCAGCAGAGAGGGATGTCACCTGGCAAATAACCGGTCCTGATGGTACTGAGGAGGTAAAAAGTGGGCAAAACCTATTTGAGATCAGTGAGGACTTCAGTGTTCCGGGGATCTACTCTATATGTATTATTGAATCTGCTAAATGTCCTAATGGTGATATGCAGGACAGTAAGTTTGTGGTGGTTAAAATTGAATAGTGATGGGAGCAAGATCGAAATACTTTTTTTTCTTGGTGTTATTTTTCCCGTTGTTTGTTTTCAGCCAGGATAAAAATATATTTGACTTCAGTGGTTCCAGCAAGTTGGAATCACGCATATCCACATCCAGTAATTCTGCGTATGGTGTGCCAAAGGATTATTTAAGATGGGGGGCAAATACAGCTATCAAGGCCTGGGGTTTGCCTCTGAGGGCTAGCTGGTTAATAAGTACGGAAAACGAATCTTTCAGCCAGTCGCTAAACCAGTTTAAGCTTTCGGTAAATTATCAAGAGTTTCTTAAATCCACTATTCTTGAGAAAGCTCCCTGGCTAAAATTTATCAGGCGCCTGGATATAGGAAAGAGTTTTCCATCTTATTCGAAACTATGTTTTTCGGGTGTGTCTCTCGATGGGATAAATACTGAGCTCAACCCGGGTCCTCTGTATGTGGCTTTTGCATATGGAAAAATCAGGAGATCGATTTATGAGGATGGTTATCCTGCAACTCCTTTTAGTCGAAAGCTAAAGTACTACCGGGTTGGGGTAGGCGACAGGCTGTCGAGTCATATTCATTTTGGATATTTAAAGGTATGGGATGAGGCAGTTGTTTTGCCTGATAGCTTGCAATGGGAAGCCCCCTCCGGCAACAATGTTGTATCAACAGATGTGGCGTTGTACTTTTTAAAAAGGAAGCTTTATTTCAAAGGTGAAGGTGCCATATCTTTGTTTACTCAGAACACTCAGGCAACAATGTCCACTGATGTAGATCTGCCGGAAATAGTTGTGAATCAGTTTAGTCCAAACCTAACTAGTTCCCTCGATTATGCATATTTTTTTGAATCAGGATTAAATCTTAAAACAACACGGATAAAGGCTTTTTATAAGATAATCAATCCGGGGTTCAGATCTCTTGGGGTGGGTGTGCTCCGAAATGATGTGTCGGAGTACGGAGGACAGGTATCGCAATCTGTTTATAAGAGGCATATTACCCTAACTGCCAAGCTAAAAAGGAATATTGATAACCTGATGGGTCTCAAATCGTATCAGTCTACCGATTGGCATTATGGTTTTGGTATGAATATCAGGTTTCCAAAAATGCCTTTCCTGATGTTAGACTACAGCCCTCATGAGCAGTACAGGGAAACACCAATCAGCCGTCAGCTCTATGTTGTGAGGGTTTTGAACACACGTTCATCTTATTCCTATATTAATGGAGGAGCTAGTTTAACTACCAGTTTGGGGTATACAAGACAAAGCACTTTGTCGGGGGAGGATGAATTAGAGCTGGGTCGCTTAAGCAATATATTCTCTCTTTCAGAATCTCTGCGCTTAAAAAAGAAGTGGATGTTTAGCCTTAGCTCTTCCTGGAACAGGATGTTGATAGAGGAGAGTATTCGAAATTTACTTAGCCTAAATGGTAGTGCCCGGTATGATGTAAATAGTCGGGTTAGTGCTTTTGCAGGCTACCAGAGGTTTCAGTCCTTAAATGCAGAAAGCAGAAACAGGTTGCAGCTTGGAGGAAATTTGAAGCTTGAGAAATGGGGTGATATTAGTGTGACAGCCGAACGTTTTTCAGGTCAGGTAAAAGATAGTCCGGGGGAAAAGTATAGTGATATGATCCTCCGGATGTCCTGGATAGTAAGTTTTTAGGCGGCAATGCTTATTGCATTATTTTATTAACTCTTCAATGTTACCGGCTACTTCAAGAGCTGCATTTCTGCCTTTATCCTCCAGCAAAGTGGTTTTTCCTTTTTTGTCGATTAATCTGATCTCTATCTCTGAGCACATACTCTCTTCTATTTTTCCGTCCATCAGCCCCATGATAGGTGAGGCTAGGGCAGTTGCATCCTCTCTTCGGGCAAATATCTCCAGCCTGTGAGAGCGGTTTTCCATTACCAGTTCAACCTTTTTTTTGTTTACAAAGCACTTCATGAGCTTTGAGGAGTTATAGCTTGTGAACTGGTATAGTTGATCATTAAGCCATACACCTGCAATGAATCCTACGAAAGAACTCCCCATCCATGGGATTTTTGCAACGCTCGACTTAAACGATATCCCCGGTTGGCTAAAATGGTTTGTCTGCATCCAGGTGTATGCGCTAGGGAATGATTTTCCCCAATCTTTTTCCATATAACCTCGACCTCCGGTGAAATCAATTTTTTCGTTATTAATCTTCAATTCTCCATCAATAGAATGGTCCATACTTAGTATTCCATGGTAACATTCCATAAAGGGAACAAAAGAGTATGGGCCCATTATTCCGGGAGAAGTGAAACTTGTGGGCCAAGGAATCTGCCTGCTAAATTTCAAATGCCCTTCAACTGAAGGCAGGTCGAGTTGTATT
This sequence comes from uncultured Porphyromonadaceae bacterium, assembly GCA_964446195.1. Taxonomy (GTDB): domain Bacteria; phylum Bacteroidota; class Bacteroidia; order Bacteroidales; family UBA12481; genus JAUVKA01. The sequence continues at coordinate 5,605 of CAYUNU010000213.1, forward strand.
TTGTTGATTGAAAATGTGTTATTTAATATCCTGATGTTAAACTTCTTTCTGTCGGGTATGAATTCATTTATATCATACTTATAGAATTCTGCGCTTTTATTAATTCCATCCAGAACCTGGATGAAGGCTTGTTTTTGACCATTATCGGCCATGGCTATACCGGGAATAAATGCAAAAGCTTTGGTTTCATCAGGATTAACAATTTTGTAATACCAGCCTTCAAAATAATTCTTGGTTTTGCCCCATCCGTGATATTGCTCCGGGCTGAAAAGGGAAGTGAACCTTTTGATAATATCCATAAGAGTAATTATAAATTAAAATCTCCAGTAATTTAGTGTTTAATGGTAACATTATTCAAAACGCCCGAAAATTTCGTTAAGAGAAGTTTTTCGATATTCGAAAATCTCTCTCAGTTTGTTTCTGATAATTAAGGTATTAGCTATTGCGCCAAGAAAACCGGCGGGAGGAGCATATGTAACAATATCCGACATTAGTACACCACCTTCGATGGATTCCAATTTGTGCTGGTGGTGCCAAATCTTATATGGGCCAATCCTCTGTTCATCAATAAAAAATTTTTTATCGACAACCTGAGTTATTTCTGTAAGCCAACTCATTTTGATACCAAGGAGAGGGCTTACTTTATATCCTATTACCATTCCGGGATACATTTTATCTGGAAGGCCTGTGGTACTTATGTCAAAACCCATGTAGTCGGGGGTGATTCTCTTAAGATTAGCGGGAGACGAAATAAACTCCCATACCTGATCGATTGTTGCGGGGATTCTTTGCTTATTTTTAAATTGATAATATGCCATTATTATTTTTAGTTTACTTTTAAGACTTCTAATACAATTAGGCATAACATTAAGTTTATTGTTGAATATGGAACAAAGGGATTATATACTTCGGGAGATTGAGAAGATTGGCAAGATGATTTTGGGTATTATCGGAAAACTCAGAGCAAAAAAAGAAGAAAAAGAGTTTCACCATGGACTTACTCTGGCAAATCAGGAATTTGAAGAGGAAACCGGAATGAGTTTGGA
>CAYUNU010000214.1:0-6648 GCA_964446195.1 uncultured Porphyromonadaceae bacterium
AAATTTGTTCAGGAGCTGGCTTTTTCGCTGGCCCTGGCAAATGAATACTTATCCGAAATGGATGATCTGGATCATCTGGCTGATGAAACAGCATCAAAAATGGTGTTTAATTTTGCCATAGGATCAAATTATTTCCTTGAGTTGGCAAAGCTCAGAGCGGCCCGTCTACTCTGGTCGAGAATAATTGAGTCCTACCCAGGAATATCTATTGAATCAGCAAAGATGTATATCCATGCTGAAACATCTACCTGGAATAAGACTGTTTACGATCCTTATGTAAATATACTAAGAACTACCACAGAGGCTATGTCGGCTGTTTTGGGCGGAGTCGACAGCCTAACATGTCATCCTTTCAACTCTACATACAAGGATGCTGATGAATTTAGTGAGCGACTTGCAAGGAATAAGCAAATCATCCTTAAAGATGAAGCTCATTTTGATAAGGTTGTTGACCCAGGAGGTGGATCATATTACATTGAGAAGCTGACTGATTCTATTGCTGCTCAGGCTTGGAAACTTTTTCAGGAGGTAGAAAAGCAGGGTGGATATACCCAGGCTTTCCTTGATGGGTTTATTCAGAATGAGATTGCTACTTCAGCTCAGATGAGAGATGAAAATATTGCAATGCGAAAAGAAGTTTTGCTAGGCGTTAATATGTTTCCAAATGCCGATGAAAAGCTACATTCTGACGCGGATGCAAACCACATAAAAATTCCGGTTACTGATCCCACCGGGGCAGATGCACATCCCCTTATACCATACCGTGGAGCAGAAGGCTTTGAGCTACTTAGAATTGCTACCGAGAAATCAAACAAAAGGCCAAAGGCCTTTCTACTTACTATCGGAAATTTAGCATGGCGCAAAGGGCGAGCTGATTTTGCTACAAACTTCTTCGGTTGTGCAGGTTATGAGATAATTGCCAACAAAGGCTTTAGTACGGTTTCCGAAGGGATGGATAGCGCTCAAAAAGAGGGAGCTGATATAATTGTATTATGTTCTTCTGATGAAGAGTATGCGGAATATGGGCCTGAAGCAGCTAAGCTGAATGACAAGAATAGTATACTGGTTATAGCAGGATATCCGAAAGACATAGTGGAGGAGCTGGAATCTAAAGGGATAACTAATTTTATCCATGTTCGCACCAACGTTTTAGACTCGCTCAAAAATTTTCATAAAGAGCTTGGTATCCAATTATAAGATTTGAGTAATCTTAACTTAATCGAATTAATAAGATGAAACCTGATTTCACAAAAATAGATTATAAGCCTGTTCAGAAGGGCTATAAAACATTAGATAAATCTGGAGATGTTTGGAATACTCCTGAACATATTCCGGTAAAAGCAGTTTATTCCAAAGTTGATCTCAAGAATGTTGAACACCTGGATTATGCAGCCGGGATACCACCTTTTCTACGTGGCCCATACAGCACCATGTATGTAATGCGTCCATGGACTGTAAGGCAGTACGCGGGATTCTCCACAGCTGAGGAGTCTAATGCTTTTTATCGTCGTAATTTGGCAGCTGGCCAGATGGGTTTGTCAATTGCTTTCGACCTGGCCACACACCGTGGATATGACTCAGATCATGAGAGGGTTTTTGGAGATGTTGGAAAGGCGGGGGTTGCTGTAGATTCCATTTTGGACATGAATGTGCTTTTTGATCAAATTCCTCTGGACAAGATGTCGGTGTCGATGACAATGAATGGAGCTGTATTGCCCATTATGGCCTTTTACATCGTGGCAGGTTTAGAGCAGGGTGTTAGCTTGGATAAGCTAACAGGAACGATTCAAAATGATATATTAAAGGAGTTCATGGTAAGAAATACCTATATCTATCCTCCTGATTTTAGTATGAAGATTATTGCCGACATTTTTGAGTTTACATCCAAAAATATGCCAAAGTTCAATTCAATAAGTATATCGGGATACCATATGCAGGAGGCTGGAGCAACAGCGGATATTGAGCTGGCTTATACTCTGGCTGATGGCCTGGAATACCTACGTGCAGGGATAAAGGCTGGAATGGATATCGACTCCTTTGCTCCTCGTTTATCTTTTTTCTGGGCTTTAGGGATGAACCATTTTATGGAAATTGCCAAGATGAGAGCTGCCAGAATGATTTGGGCCAAGCTGGTGAAGCAGTTCAATCCGAAAAATGCTAAATCGATGGCACTCCGCACCCATACTCAAACATCAGGATGGAGTCTTACAGAGCAGGATCCTTATAACAATATTGCCCGTACCTGTGTAGAGGCAATGGGAGCTGCTTTGGGTCATACGCAAAGTCTACATACAAATGCTCTGGATGAGGCAATAGCTTTGCCAACCGATGCCTCGGCTAGAATTGCCAGGAATACTCAGATTTATATCCAGGAAGAAACCGGAATTACAAAATCTGTTGACCCCTGGGCTGGTTCATATTATGTGGAGAGTCTTACCAAAGATCTGGCTGATAAGGCTTGGGCTTTGATACAGGAAGTGGAAGATCTTGGTGGGATGGCTAAGGCTATTGAGACTGGTATACCAAAGATGAGGATTGAAGAGGCAGCTGCCAGAAAACAGGCCCGAATAGATAGTGGCCTGGATACTATTGTTGGCGTTAACAAGTATCGTCTCGAGAAAGAAGATCCTATTGAAATTCTCGATGTTGATAATACCAAGGCCAGAGAGCAACAGATAGAGCGACTCAATAAACTGCGTTCAGAACGTGATGAAGATGCATGCCAAAAGTCTCTTGCTGCTATTACAAAATGTGTGGAGACGGGAAATGGTAATTTGCTTGAGCTGGCAATTGAAGCTGCCAAAAACAGGGCTTCACTCGGAGAAATTTCGTATGCTTGTGAAAAAATAGCAGGGAGGTATAAAGCTGTGATAAGATCTATATCAGGTGTTTACTCATCAGAATATTCCGGAGATGATGCTTTTAAAATAGCCCAAGAAAAGGCTGATAAATTTGCCGGAATGGAGGGGCGTCGCCCAAGAATAATGATTGCTAAGATGGGGCAGGATGGTCATGATAGGGGTGCTAAAGTGATTTCAACAGGCTATGCCGATCTGGGTTTTGATGTTGATATTGGACCTCTTTTCCAAACTCCGGCCGAGGCAGCTAAGGATGCCGTTGAGAACGACGTACATATCCTTGGCGTTTCCAGTCTGGCAGCCGGACATAAAACCCTGGTTCCCCAGGTTATTGAGGAGCTAAAGAAGCTGGGAAGAGAAGACATCATGGTTATTGTGGGTGGTGTAATACCACATCAGGATTATGATTTTCTTTATAAGGCAGGTGTTGTAGGTATTTTTGGACCCGGGACATCAATCCCGGTTGCTGCTGCTCAGATTTTGGATGTGTTAATAAGCAGTCATGAATAGCAAAGGCCTATTTTTAAGCACTTCTATTCTGTCCATATTAATGATTTTTGGTCTGGTCTCCTGTAGCGATATTGAAAAAGAAAATTTTGTTTTTGAGTCTCAATCAACAAACATGAGCGGATCAATGAGGGGCTTGGATGTCCTGAATGAACACTGTGTTTGGATTTCAGGGTCGGGTGGGGAATATTGTTTCACTACAGATGGTGGGGCTAACTGGACAAAATCTGTCGTTCCAGGCGCTGAATCTTTGGATTTCAGGGATGTTCATGTGTTCAGTGAGAAATCAGCTCTTGTGATGAGTGCCGGTCCAGGCGAAGCATCCCGTATTTACCGCACTGATGATGCTGGCCAGTCTTGGGTCTTATGTTTTACGAATACAGACTCACTGGCTTTCTTCGATGGCATGGATTTTCTCAATGATAATGAGGGTATAATTTTTTCTGACCCCATTGATGCCAAGATCAATCTTATGGTGACAAAGGATGGAGGCAGAAGCTGGGCGAGGCTTAATCCTACAGTTCTTCCGGATCTTAAGGTTGGAGAATATGCTTTTGCAGCAAGTGGTACAAGTGCTATGTATGATAAGTTGGGTGGTATATGGATTGCTACGGGTGGATCAGTAGCGCGCATCTGGCATGCTAATTCAATTGATGGCCCCTGGGAAATTAGTTCAGTTCCAGTGATTCAAGGTGATCCGGCTGCAGGGTTGTTTTCTGTGGCACCACAGTCTGATACGAGAGTTATAGCAGTGGGAGGACATTACCAGAAAATGGATATCATGGGGTCAAATGTGGTGATTTGGGATGAGAATAATCAAGAATGGTTGGTTCCTGAAGGAGGTAAATCACTCCCATTTATGGAGTGTGTTAGGTGGATATCCTCTAAGGCAGTAGTGGCTGCAGGACCTCCCGGGGTTTTCTTTTCCCCGGACCAAGGTGAAAACTGGTCAAGAATATCTGATGATGGATTTCATACCTTTGATGTTTCCCGAAAAGGGAGAGTCGGCTGGCTGGCTCTTAATAAGGGTGTGGTGAAACGAATGAGCTGGTAATCAAAATAATAAGCTTTATGGTTAATCATGATTTATGGGTGGCGATAGTTCTACCACTCTTAATTTTCTTTGCCAGGATAATGGATGTTTCCATTGGTACTGTCAGGATTATTCTAGTATCCAAAGGGTATAAATACCTGGCACCCCTGCTAGGATTTTTTGAAGTTTTGATATGGATAATTGCAATAGGCAAGATCATGGAAAACCTCGATCGGTGGTATTATTATCTCTTTTATGCCGCTGGGTTTGCAGCAGGTAACTTTGTTGGTATAATAATGGAAGAGAAGATAGCTCTTGGCTTTGTTGGAGTTAGAATAATTACCAAAAAGCCAGCTGATCAGTTAATTGCGAAGATGACTGCTTCGGGCTATGGAGTTACTATTGTTCCGGCGGAAGGATCAACCGGCTTGGTGCACGTGATTTTCACCACAGTTAAAAGAAAAAAGCTGAAGAATTTAGTGACTTTGATTAAGGAATTCAATCCAAAAGCTTTTTATACAGTTGAGGATTATAAGAGTGTATCTGGCTCTTTTGAAACGCCATCCGTGGGATCAGGAGATGGTCGTTCTATGATTTTTCTGAGGAGGGGTAAATAAAAAGACAAAAAAAGGAGCACCCCATATTGGAGTGCCCCTAATAAACAACTGTATTGAAAAACTACTTAACTAAGCCAGCAGATTTTAATAAATCTGCATAATCAATAATGGCTTGTAAGTCGGACTCTCTAGGATTCTGAGTATCTAATAGTTTCTTTATTTCCAGTAGGTTATATCTTCCGTTAAATAATCTTTGCATTTCGCTGGGGTCGGCTACTCTGCCTGCTCCCGGTTCTGTACGACTTTGTCGAGGTATCAGGCTTGAGTATCCTCTGTATCCACTTTCTTTTACTTTTTCGGTAGTGGTGAGAACAATTCCCATTGCTTTTTTCTCCAGAGGAGTTGGCTTGAGTGACACAGGACTCAAGCCCAAGGTTAAAGCGCGGTTTTGCATTAGAGCATCGATAACCTGATACTGGCTGGCTGCCATACTTTCAAGGACTTCCGACTGCTTTTGTACATATGCTTGCAATTGTTTATCCTCAGGAGCGAGTTCCAGAACAGTCTCCAGAGTCGCAACTTCATTTAGCATCGATGCCTCAACATAAGCTCGGGTTTTTTTATACAATTTTGCAAAATCTTCCTTGCCGGCTTTTCCCAGCTCATCCAATCCTCTTTGAAGCTGAAAGCTCATCCTTTTTATCCCGTTGGAGAGAACTTCGCCTGCAATCTGACTTGCCATGTTTTCTTCTGCAATGGCAATTGTATAGGCGGAGGCTGCAGCAATAATGCTAGCTCTTTTCATTTGTGTTGGATCACATTTATCAGGGCGGTCTTCGGATGTGTGGTAGTAATTGTCAGGCCAGGTAATCATCATTACACCTGGTACTCCAACAGCCCAATCGTTGAAAACTTCATGATCAGAGGCACCATAATGAGCTTCAATTGCATAATAAAAGGGTTCATCAGATCCGCTTGGAGCTACAATACGGTTTACATATCCACCACGTCCACTCAAAACCAGGCTAACTCTATTGGTTTCTCCTACATAACGGAAGTAGTTTTCGGTTACGTCATTGATATAGTGAGCGTTACCGTAGGTTGTCCTTTCCAGATTGAAGAAGGACTGGCTTTTACTTAACCACAGACCCACCATATCGAGATTAATATTGCAAAGAGTATTCTCCATTATATCAGCATGTTCTTTTACCCATGGGATGGTTCCGGAAAACTCAGGAACCCAAATGAAGCGAATACTTCTTTTGGTTTTTGGTATTCTGCCTTCTTCCATAAGGGTATACAGTGTTCGTGCAACCTCAAGAATGGAAGCACTCCCTGAGATATTGTCATTAGCTCCTTGTTTGGTATATCCTTCAAATAGATGTGCAGAGAAAATTATCTCGCCCGCATTGGGGTCCGTACCGGGAATAACACATGTAGGTACCTGTAGGTCTAAGTCTTGCATCTCCGCTTCCACAACAGCATGAACCTGTATCTTTTCACCTCTTGTAAGGCGATCGCGTAATAAATGTCCTTCGCGTGGAGGAAGGAGAAAAGCAAATGTGGCATTACCCGAGCGACTGCGGATACCTGTTGAGGGTATTTGTATTGGGTCAACAAGGGGCCTTGCGGAGTCATAACTAATAACTCCAACAGCTCCTTTTTCAACAACCATGTCGTGTACTCTTCCTGC
>CAYUNU010000215.1:0-6617 GCA_964446195.1 uncultured Porphyromonadaceae bacterium
AGAAGTAAATAGAGAATAATTTTAGTTTTCATGATAGCGAAAAAGATTGTAGTTTAAGATAGTTAAAGTTAGTCATTTTCCATTTCTTTTCTTCTTGCCGCGTTTGGGCAAGTTTCTCTTTGTAGTTGTTCCCAACTTATTATTCTTTCCTCTTATTCCGGTTTTTATCGAAGTATACTTTATAAGATACAGTAGGGATGATTGGGAAGAAGCTCATTTGATAGAGGTTCGTTGGCTTGAACTCTGACCAGTTTTGCGGACGATCAAAATCTGCCCGTGTATCAGTATTATAGTAGTAATAGTGCGGATTATGACGATTGTACAGATTGTAAATCGAGAATGTCCAGGTAGCCTGTCTGTTTTTCTTTGTAACCTTATTATAGTTCAAACCTACATCAAGACGGTGGTAATTCTTCATCTGGGCACTGTTCCTCTCACCGTACAGTAAAACCTCATAATAATTAAAATTGCCACTATCATCTGGTCTGGTATCAAGAGTATACTGACGCCCTACCACCGGAGTATACGGAATTCCAGTTTGATACACCCATGTCATGCTTAGTGACCATTTGTTATTGAATTTCCTGTTGACATTTATTGAAGCCGAATGCGGACGATTATACTCAAATGGATACTCGATTCCTTTATTAATCTCAGGATACTGTCGGGTCGTGTTAGACCAGGCATAACTGGCAAAACCAGTCCAGTCTCCATAATTCTTCCGGATCAGGAACTCAATACCCTTCGACTTCCCGCTTCCTCCTGCAATTATTTTTGATCGCCAATCAGTATCCCCAATCAGGTTATAGAAACCTTCTCTATACGTTGCTAAATTACTCATTGTCTTACTGTAAACAGATAATTCAGTACTATACATATCCTGATAAAAGGATCCAATCCAGGAAACAGATACTTGTTCACTCTCTGCCGGCAATATTCGCGAATCTGCTGGTACCCAAACCTCATTATTCATGATACTGCCTGAAGTAACCAGAAGTTGAGCATTCTGGCTAACCTTCATATAGCTTGCATTGAGATGATGATTGTCAGTAATTCTGAAATCAAGATTAACTCTAGGTTCTAATGAAAAATGCTGCACATTTTGTGAAATATAACCAACTCCTCGTAAGCCCATATTAGCCTCCAGACGATTGAAGAGGTTGAGTTTATTATCCAGAAAGACAGCGTTTTCTGTGCCCAATAATCTTTCAGTTTCGGGCTGCGCATCAAAATTTGTTTGAAAAGTACTATTTGGAATATGCTTCAACAAAGAACTTTGAATTCCTGCATTAGCAGACCAATTTTTTAGAATCTGAAATTTGAAGTTCGAACGCCATGACAAATCCTCAACAGAAGAAACGTATTTTCTTTGGAAGTCAATTGTATCTCTAGGGCTTGCAGCGGTAAATGTTAAATTGTTTAAAAGTCGATATCTGCTATATGATAAGCTATTGCTCATAAAAATCCTGGGTGAAATCACATGATTCCAACGCGCAGAGGCGAGCCAGTTTCCCCATACATTATTCAACCTCATATTTTCCTTTGAATCCGTTCCTTTTTCACTCGACCAGTAATTGAGATAGTCATCGCCCTGATAAAAATTCAGATGCACACTATTTCTTGAATCAGGCTTCCAGGTGAACTTGCCATTCAAATCGTGAAACCCATAGGCCAAAACAAAATCATTGCCATCAGAGAGCCTGGTGAAAGAGGCCAACAATGCGTCAATCATCGTCTTTCGTCCTGTAACAATGAAATTAGTATTCTTCATCTTCGTAGGACCTTCAACAGAAAACGAAGCATCCGTAATACCAATGCTAAACGATCCCTTTAATGTAGATTGATCTCCTTCTCGTTGGGCAATGTCAACAACAGAAGATAAACGTCCCCCAAATCGGGCAGGAAATCCTCCTTTGTAAAGGTCAATAGAGTTAATTATATCCGGATTAAAAACGGATGAAAATCCACCTAGGTGATTGACGTATATAACTGGTACATTATCAAATAAATACAGATTCTGCCCAGGGTCTCCTCCTCTGACAATCAAACGACTAGTACCCTCATTTTGAGATTGTATACCCGGAAGTAACTGCATGCTTTTCAATACATCCGGTTTTCCTCCCAGGGTTGGGATTTGCTCAAGCTCTTTTCTGTTCAATGTTGACACATTTGACAAAATCTGTCGCTTCGATCTGACAACAACCGCATCAAGATTAGTTGAAGTTTCAAGTTCAATAGAGACCATTTTGTGGTCTCCTGATTGAATCCCAATTTGGGCTGCCTTATATCCCACAAATGAGAATTGAATAGTGCAAGGAGGGTTCACATCTATAGAAAAGAATCCATTATTATCGGTAACTATACCACCTCTGGTATCAAGGTTGACAACTGTTGCACCAATCAGTAACTCACCTGATGATTTATCTCTTACGAATCCCGAAATTCTGGTCTGTCCTGTCGCACCAAAGAAAGAAAGTATGGTTAAAGACAGAATCAAAAGAAACTTCATTCTAATATTTATCTTCATAATGAATCTTCTTCAGGATTAATCAGTCCAGAAAAGTATGTTGAATATCCTGCAAAAATGCCATGCCCATTTTCTACATTAGAATGAAGTGGAAATACCCCGGAAGTACCAATACCAAATTCAGGATACCTTCCCATTTCATACAAGTACAACTGCCTTTGATAGTTGTAATAATCAGATGAAATTGATCTCAATTCAAGCATATAAGGATACAAAATCATCTGTCTTGGTTCATAATTTGTTGATTGAGTTGATCCGGTTGAATAGTTTATTGTCATAGTGTAAGAATCATCATGCATTTTCTTATTACTAAAGACAATAAGAGGTAAGCCTTCGGATAATAATACTGGATCTACAATATCCGTCATGTATGCAGTTCTCCAATGCTCATGAGCATACAAGTGGATAACCAGCTGATAATATCTACTTCTGGATGGTTCATTTGAAAAACGAATTTTCAAAGCCGGATAGGAAAGGCCTTCTTCATCTTTACCTGCATTTAGAATATGTTCAATGCTAAGAATTGAATCAGGTAATGGAATAGTTTCAGAACATGTTAATTCTTCAAATCCATCAATTCTAACCCTGCAATCGTAGCCATATCCGGCCCGAGCAACTGTTTCAGAGTTGTACCATCCATCGCCCTGTGCCTTCAGCAACTCACTATACTCTCCATCAATCAACAGCTCGACCTCAGCGTCATTTATTGTGGTTAATGGCAGAGAATCCAGTTTATCCGCGAGGGAAATATTCAATTTGATAATGCTATCAGCAACTATAAAACTATTAATAGTAGGTATTGGTGAAAAATCAGGAAATTCATCCTCCACCATTTCTTTGCAGCTAGTGTGAGATAACACTATAATACCCACAAGCATCAATAGCAATAATTGCCATATGAGCGGGCGATTCTTACATTTAAACATGGTCACATTGTCTAGTTTGTTCTACATTGTCCTTGGGGGGGGACAAACAAAGAAACGAAACTTTGGTCAATCTTGTTGTTAAGGTTTTGAAGAAAACTTACATAGTACTTGTAAAGGAGGTACTCTAAGTGTAATCCTCACTATTCTGCGTATTTACATAAGTTGCAAAATTACTACATCCCGAAATTGTGTGTGTGGATCGGGTAGGGCAGATACAAGTATTTGGGAAAATAATTTAGGATGCATGGTGAAAATTATTTCACAGATGGACCGTGGTCTTGAAGAAGAAACTGTTGAAGTGCATACAGATTTTAATGATTTTGAGTCTGCTACTTTCTCAGGCGATAGGGCTGATATGAATAACTATTGTGTTAAACAGAGGAAGAACCACAATATTATTGCATGGAGTCGCTCCATTGGTGGCTCAAGCTACGATGATTATAAAGCCTGGGCCGATGCTAATCTTGAGGAGAAGATGCAATTATTGAACTCTTTTGAAAAGAATGATCCAAGTGATATTTTTTGGAGTACTCAGGAGGCAAATATTGAGTTCAAATGGGCGGCTGATCTCGAGAAATATCCCAATCTCGAAGGTGTTGAGGAAATTATGGCTCTCCTGCACACAGCCGATGCGATGATTGATAATTCTGAAATTAGAGATTTGGTTTGGGTCAATTTTTATAAGTGATAAGCTTAATCGTAATGCCCTCTCAATCATGGAGCCATGCATTTCTTTTGTCAGATAAAATCAGTCAAGTCCGGAGCAACTGGAACGATTGAACCGAATTTGTGATGAGTGGAAAAAACTTGATGCCGGACAAGCAGCTTTTGATTTTGTTGCTGAAAATCTGGACGGTAATGAAGTGCGCTTTTCTGATTTCGCCGGGAAATATGTGTACATCGATGTGTGGGCTACCTGGTGCGGCCCCTGCAAAAAGGAAATCCCCTATTTAAAAGAGCTCGAAAAAGATTTCCATGGTCGGAATATCGTACTTGTGTCCTACTCAATCGATTCTAATAAGCAAGCCTGGCTCGACTTTGTGCCAGAAAATGAATTAGGAGGTGTACAGATAATTGGAGATGATGCTTGGAATTCATCAGTTACAAAATATTACAAAGTGCACGCTGTTCCAAGCTTTATGTTTTTTGGCCCGGATGGGAAAATCATTAATATAAAGATGACACGACCGAGTAATCCTGAGACGAAAAAAACCTTTGAAAGTTATAATGATCTGTAGTTAACTTGAAACAATTATGGTACAGTTTTTGGCAATAGCTCTTTTATAACTTAATAATCATTTAGACTGAAATATTGTCATGTTAGAATTTGGAAGCATCAACACAAACAAAAAAAGCAGCGATAAACTGAAAGCTGAAGGAGATAGTGAAAAAGTAAGAGTACTTATCCTGGGTTCAGGACCAGCTGGTTATACTGCTGCAATCTATGCAGCTCGTGCAAATCTGAATCCCGTGATGTATATGGGACTGCAGGCCGGCGGGCAGCTTACAACAACTACTGAGGTGGATAATTTCCCCGGATATCCCGAGGGAGTTACCGGCCCAAAGATGATGGAAGACTTGCAGAAGCAGGCTGAGCGATTTGGAACAGAAGTGAGATGGGGACTGGCTACTTCTGTTGAGTTTGACAAAAATGGTGGTACACATAAGGTGTGGATAGATGAGGAGAAATTGATAGAAGCTGAGACAGTGGTGATCGCCACAGGTGCTACTGCTCAGTATCTTGGGCTGGAGTCGGAAGAGAAATTTAAAGGATCAGGTGTTTCTGCCTGTGCCACATGTGATGGCTTCTTCTATCGTGGTCAGGATGTGGCTGTTGTGGGTGGTGGAGATACTGCTGCTGAAGAGGCTACCTATCTGGCAGGGATTTGTAATAAAGTGTATCTCATAATCAGAAAGCCAATAATGAGGGCTTCAAAGGCCATGCAGGATAGAGTTGCCCGGACTGAAAATATAGAGGTTTTGTATGAGCATACAACTAAGGAAATAATTGGAGGCCAGACTGTAGAGGGTGCCATACTGACAAATTCAAAAGGGGAAGAGAGAAAAATTGACATCACAGGCTTTTTTGTTGCTATCGGTCATAAACCTAACTCAGATATCTTTACAGATTATCTGGATACCGATGAGACGGGCTATCTTAATACTATACCAGGTACATCAAAGACAAATTTACCGGGTGTTTTTGCATGTGGGGATATTCAGGACAAACATTACCGCCAGGCTATCACGGCTGCAGGAAGTGGCTGTATGGCTGCTCTCGATGCCGAGAAATACCTCGGTGAAAGATATTAGAAAAAAAAAAGCCCGCTTTCCAACGGGCTTTTTTTTTCAATATAAATTAGTTTACTGTTGAACAATCTTTGTCCCTTCGTACTGGCCATTTTCCAGCTTGGTTTTGATCTCTGAGAATGCTTTGATAGTATATTCGACATCCTCCATTGAGTGCATGGTTGTTGGGATCAAACGTAGAAGTATCATTCCTTTTGGAATAACCGGATAAACCACTATCGAACAGAATACATTGTAGTTTTCTCTAAGGTCGAAAACGAGGTTAGCGGCCTGATATTCGTTACCACTTAATATTACCGGGGTTACAGGTGATTCAGTTACTCCAAGATTAAAGCCTTTTTCCTTAAGCCCTTTTTGCAATGCATTAGTAATATCCCATAACTTATCTTTGAGTTCAGGTTTTCCTTTCAATAGTTCCAGCCTTTTCATTGCACCAATAACGATGGGCATTGGCAGCGACTTGGCGAAAATTTGTGAACGCATGTTATACATCAGGAAATTAATAATCTCCTGATCACCCGCGACAAAGCCACCGATCAGAGCCATGGATTTGGCAAATGTGCCAAAATAAAGATCTACTTCATCCTGAACACCAAAATGCTCGCTGGTGCCGGCTCCAGTTTTTCCCATGGTGCCAAAACCATGAGCATCATCAACCAGTAGTCGGAAATTGAACTTCTTTTTCAGTGCTGCTATGTCTTTTAAACGACCCAGATCACCAGTCATACCGAAAACACCTTCAGTAATAACCAGGATTCCACCACCGGTTTTCTCAGCTAGCTTAGTTGCGCGAGTTAACTGGATCTCCATGTTCTCCATGTTGTTATGGGGATACACGTAACGTTTGCCCATGT
>CAYUNU010000216.1:0-605 GCA_964446195.1 uncultured Porphyromonadaceae bacterium
GCTTACGCTTTTTCAGCAGGCCTATATAGTCGACCAGCACGATAGCGTTGTTCACTACTACACCGGCCAGGGCAATTATACCAATACCTGTCATCATGATGACAAAGTCCATCTTGAAGGTAGCCAATCCGCCTAGTACACCTATTATACTAAAGAATACGCTGGCCAGGATGATGCCGGGTTTGACGAAGGAGTTAAACTGGGTTACGAGGATGATCATCATAAGCGACATAACAAGCAGTAGGGCCTGTATCATAAATATGGATGTGCTTTCTGTTTCTTCGGCTTCACCTGTGAATTGGAAAGAGTAGCCATCAGGGATGGGTACATCTTTGAGTAGCTGGTTGAGCTGTTGATTGACTTTAGCGGAGGTATATCCTGTGAGTAAGCCTGAATATACGGTTACCACTCTCTCCATATCTATCCTGTTAACGGATCCATATGTTGAGCCGAAGGTGAAGTCGGCAACTGCTGAGATAGGTATCTGCGATGGTCGTCCTGTGGCCTGATTCATGTAGGTAATCTTCTGGTTCATCAGAGCAGATAGGTCGTTGCGGTATTTCTCTGCCAGGCGGATCTGTATTGGGTACTCTTCTTCACCTACC
>CAYUNU010000216.1:636-6574 GCA_964446195.1 uncultured Porphyromonadaceae bacterium
ATGGTTGAGGCAATGGCCATTGTTGATAAACCATATCTCTGTGCCTTATCTCTGTTGATATCAACAAGAAGCTCAGGTTTTCCTAATTCAATATCTGTTTTCAAGCCCTCAATACCTTGAATCGGAGAGCTTTCAATTTTCCTGATGATATCATCTGCAAGCTTTATCAAAACATCAAAATCTTTTCCTGATATTTCAATATTAACGGGTGAACCTGTTGAGGGACCATGTTTTTCTTCTTCGATAAATATATCCACTCCGGGAAACCTATCTATGAGTCCATCGGAGAGATTTTTTTGGATCCTGGAGGTATTTATTCCTTGCCGGTCGATGAAATCAACAAAGCTTATTTGTGTCATAGCCTTGTGGGGTGTTTCGCCGGTGGCAAATTCATTCATTCGGCGTGCTCCGTTACCAACGGTTGTCAGGAGTGATTCAACGATATCCATGTCCTCACCAATGATATGCCTCATCTCTTCTTCAACCATGGTAGCAACAGAATCGGTTATAGCGATATCTGTGCCAAGAGGTAGCTCGGAATGAATCACCAAAACGCTTGGATCACTCTCGGGGAACAGCAAAACATTACCGCTGCGAGCTCCAAAGAAAGCTATGGAGATAGCGAAGAGAACAAACATCGCAAGAATAAACAAACCGGGGTTTTTACCTTTCAGGCTAAAGCGAATAACATTCAGATAGATATTCTCCAGCCAGGAAAGGAACACATTCTGGAACCATTCGGCTAATTTCTTCATAAAAAGCTGATGGGCAAATGATAGCAGGGCAAACAAAGCCAGGATATTGGCCAGCCATACAACATTCATTATATAGAGAATAACTGCGACCAGAGCCATTATACCTGCAATAAGCAATATTCTTTTTCTGGGCGCAATAGTTTTCTTTTTCTTAAGATCATCTTCTTTACCATCAGTAAAAACAGGTATGAAAATCAGAGCTACAACCAGTGAGGATGTGAGTACAACAATCAGTGTGATAGGCATATACTTCATAAACTCACCCATCATGCCTCCCCAGAACATCAGGGGAAAAAAAGCGGCCAATGTTGTGAGGGTGGAGGAGATAATTGGAACAGCAATCTCCCCAACCCCCAGTCGGGCTGATTCAAACTTACTGTAACCCCTTTCTCTAAATCGGGATATATTTTCTACTACCACGATCCCGTTATCCACTAACATCCCAAGAGCAAGAATGAGTGAGAACAGCACAATCATGTTAACCTGAGCATTCTGGATATTCAGGATGACGAAGGTGATAAATATGGATAGTGGTATAGCTAATCCCACATAGATAGCACTTCTCAATCCTAGAAAAAAGAAGAGAATAGTCACCACCAGAAGAACACCAAGAATAATACTGTTTTCAAGGTTAGAGAGCTGAGCTTTAGTTTTTTGCGACTGGTCGAAGGTGTAGTTCACATCGAGGTCTGATGGGATAAGCTCGTTATCATGAAACTCAGTTATAATGCGCTGAACAGCCTGAGTGGCGGTGATAAGGTTTTCACCATCTTTCTTCACAATTTGAAGAGTAACAACAGGGTTTCCATTTAAGCGAGCATAACTCTTCTTGTCTTCAAAACCATCAATTACCTCGGCAATATCCTTGAGGTAAACTGTATTCGTTGGATCTTGTTTAATAATAATATTCCTGATGTCGTCTATGGATTCAAACTCACCAACGGTACGAACAGAGCGGCGGGTATTGCCCACCTTCAGTTCACCACCTGCCATCGTGATATTTTCCATCATCAGGGCATTCTCGATAGTCTGGAAACTTAAGCCTAGGGCTTCCATCCGGAGTAAATCAATATCAACCCTGATAACCCTCTCATCCACACCACTGATATTTACCTGTGATATTTCATATACCCTTTCAAACTCCTGCTGCAGGTATTCTGCATAGTCCTTGAGCTGTACCAGAGAATAATCACCCGAGAGGTTCACGTTCAATATCGGGAAGGAGGAAAAATCCAGGTCCATGACTACCGGATCCGACATAAGGTCGGAGGGTAGCTCAGAGCTGGCCTTATCGATAGCATCCTTAACATCCACAAGTGCCTCTTTGATGTCGATATTTGTTTGAAACTCCACAAAGATCATGGAGAAATCCTGCAGTGAGCTGGATTTCAGCTCATTGATGCCCTGGACGGCCTGAAGCTCATTCTCTAAGGGCCTGGATATAAGGTTCTCAATATCTTCCGGTGAGTTGCCTGGATATACTGTTTGCACAAAGACCGTTGGCATATTGACCTCAGGGAAGAGCTCTTTGGGCATAGTAAAGTATGATATAACCCCAAAAATCAAAAGGACAGATACTGCCAGGTAAATGGTGTTTTTATTTTTCAGAGCCAGAGTAGTTAGCTTGAACTCTCTTTGCTCTTTTTTTGCTTCGTTATTTATGATATTTCCCATATCAGATATCTTTCAATTATTATGAGTTTACTACTTCTGAGTAACACTCAATTTACTACCGTCCTTGATCTGGTTGTATCCTTTAACAATAAGTGCATCACCAGCTTTCAGGCCTTCCTCAACTACTGTTTGTTTTCCGTCTGAACGCCCTGGCTTGATATAGGTTTTCACTCCATAATATTCACTGTCATGTGGTCGCGATACATATACAAAAAAGCCCTTCAGGTCCTGACGTATCATTTGTGTGGGCACAACAATAGCGTCCTTAACCGAATAATCTTTTAGTCTGAGAGTAGCTAACATGTTGGGTTTTATTTTCTCATCCTGATTTTTCATGTTCAGGCGGATACTGAAAGTTCTGCTCGTTGGGTCAATAGTGTTTCCAGTGTTGCTTATCGGAGCATTAATTTCGATACCGGGAAAATCAGGAAATTCTATTAGAGCTGTATCTCCTTTGTGGATCGAGCTGATATAGGCTTCGGATAATTGTGTGTTGATATAGAGGTTCTCAAGATTTATTATCTGAAGTATCTGTCGACCCGGAGTGGCCAGCTCGCCAATTTTCATGAATATCTCTTCGACATATCCTGAGAAAGGGGCGTAAATTTTAGCCATCTGCAGTTGCGACTCCAGTGTTTCCTTTGTTTTTAACATTGATTCGTAGGTGTTTTTCGACTGCAGGTATTGCATCTCGGAGCCTACGCCCTGATCCCATAAAGCCTGCTGTTTATCATAAAGTGTTTTGGTAAGCGTCAGGCCCGTTTCCAGCTCCTCAATACCCTTGGCCATTATTTCCGAATCGAGGCTAATCAGGAGTTGTCCTTTTTTAACCTTCTGACCCTTAGTGACATGTATAGTCTGTATCCGTCCGTTCATTTCGGGGTTCACCATGGCTGATTTTGCTGCCTCCACCATTGCACTGCTTGAGATAAAGGACTCAAAAACACTTGGAAATAAAAGATCAATAACAACAGGAATACCATTGTCATTATCCTGGATATCCATCCTGGCCAGCTGAGCTTCCAGATCATTAAGATCTTGGTTTAACTGAGCAATCTTGCCTCTCGTTTTAGTAATCTCTGAGTTGAGCTGTTCGGCACTTTTCTCTGTGGAGCATGCGGCCAGAACGATGATTAGTAATAATGCTGCTATTTTATTCATGACAATTTTTTCTATAGTTTACTGTATGCTTTATCTAGTTCGAGTTTTTTGTTGAGCATATCAAGAGTGGCTCCCAGAAAAGTTCCCTGTGATTCCAATAATTGATTATATGATTGGTTAAGATCGGTGCTTGATGAAACACCACTTTTATATTTTATCTGTTCCTTCGAATATATTCTGTTGGCTAAATCATAGCTTTTTTTCTTATTCTGGTATGTCGACATAGCCACCTCCAGGTTGTTTTTTGCATTTACGGCGCCCATAACCAGACTCTCGTTAACCTGCTGTCGGCTGTTTTTTGTTTTTTCCAGTTCGAGATTAGCTTGTTGTACCTTGTATAATCTGTTTCCTGAGCTAAATATCGGGATGGCGAATTGCATGCCGACCAGCGAAGTGGGGAACCATTTCTCATCAAAATTGAAGAAGTTGAATTCGTTCCTCTGAGCATTTCCCTGGGCACTCAAAAAGGCGGATACTGTTGGTAGGTAGGCTGATTTTGCCAGTTGTACCTGCAGGGCAGATATGGCTTGCTGGTTCTCCATCATCTGGTAGGTGAGATGATCCTCGATTTTAAACTCCTCGTCCAGACTGGCCTGGGGATTGAGGGCGAGAAGAAGAATATCCAGATTGTCGGTTAGCTCAATCTCATCGTTCACTGACAGTCCGAGATTGAACTTCATCAGGTTTTTAGCTGTCTTAAGCTGATTATCTGCATTCAAAATATTGGTTTTCAGGTCTGATATCAGGAGGGATAGCTTATCCACGTCCGTATCCTCCATAAAGCCCTGCTCGTACATCGCACGCGTATCGGCAAGCAGCTTCTCCATGGTGGCTACCGTTTCACCCATCAGCTCCTTGTTTTTTTGCGACACCAACACCAGGTAGTAGGCATTAGAGATAGCCTGCTTCACGTCCTGTTCAACCTGCATCAGCTGTGTTTGTGATAGCTTAACAAACTGCTTTGCGGCTTTCAGACCGACAAAGTATGAGCCGCTGAAAACCAGCTGACTAAGTTGTGCTGATGCTGTAGCATTGTGCTTGGTGCCAAACTGCACCTCCATATATGTGCCCGGCTCACCTCCGAAAAACTCAGCAGGAATAAGCTGAGTGGCGAGATTCAAAAAGTTGTTGTAGCTAAGCGAACCCTCCACCTGAGGTAAGCCCGTCGCCAGGTTCTCCTTAACCTTCTTAGCCGCTATGGCCACATCGATGATCGCATTACGCGCCTCATAATTATTACGTACCGCATACTCCTGCGCCTCCTTCAGCGTGAAGGACTTAGCTTGCCCCTTGCTTGCTGGTGCCAGTATTGATGCCAGGGCTATTGTTAGTATTAGTGATTTTATTTTCATTTGTTGCTTCTTTTGTTCCTGTTCGCTTATCCCCCTGTGTCCCCCTTAAACAAGGGGGAAAGAGTGCTTTTTTTTACATTAACCATTAACCATTTACAATTAACCATTAAGTATAGCCATTAATTATAGCCCGGCCTTTTTCGCTTACTATACCGTGGAGGTGATAGATAAAAATTTCTGACATTATTTTTTCTGAGTTAAGCTCTGTTATTGTAAATGAATCAGATGAATACTTGTACTCCAGTCGTGTCATATGCAATCGGGAAATAATATCCACATCCATATTCTTTCTGTATAGTCCTTCTTTCTGACCTTTTATAAGATTCTCCCTGATAGATTCGTACATTCTTTTGCGCGATTCTTCCATCAGTTTGGTTTATATCTCCGGATAATACTTCCTTAGGTCGTAGTCGAGAGTAGGATTTTGCTCCTTCAGCATCTCGTTCATATATCTGTTAACCTCCAGAAGCTCTTCAATAGCGTTATGTTTCTGTGCTACAATCTTATATATAAGGTCTCTGTGGTGTATAGTATTAAAAAACACCACTTTCTCCACGAGCTCCGATTTATCTTTAACGCATTGATAAAGCGTTTTCTTTGATATACCCAGCTCCCTGGCTACATCATCCATGGTAACACTTTTTATCCCAAACCTGTTATATAGCTTATAAACTCTCAACAGAATGTTTTTCAGCTTCTCGTCCATAGAACAATTTTTTTTGCAAAACTATATATAAAACCCCTGGAAACAAAAAAAGTTTAAATAGTTTCCGGGGTTTTTTCTTGGGATCATTTCTGCCTGTGCGGGGTGTGGCACTTATGATCATTTCTACCTGTGCGACTTGTGGCACTTATGATCATTTCTACCTGTTCGATAAGGTCCCCACCTGCGTGGGGATGACGTTTTCATTTGAGTTACACTGGTGTTGGGAAGCCCTAACCGTCATTCCCGCGTATTCTAAGATAAAACCAAATATATATTAAAGTTTTTTTATG
>CAYUNU010000217.1:0-6521 GCA_964446195.1 uncultured Porphyromonadaceae bacterium
CTAATTCTATATGTTAATTTAATGGTCTTTCGTCTACCATTTTGCTTTTTTAGGCGGCTTTCAAATCTCTCAAGATGACCGCTTGCTGGTTCCTGATCTAAAAATAGATCTCTATTCTCTTTAATCATTTTTTCAATTTTATCCACAGCTTAATTCTTTAAAATGGCCAATAATTTTTGTTTTCCTCTTGATAATTGAGCACGGCTTGTTGATGTTGTAATGCCCAACAAGCTGCTTATTTCCTCATGATCATAGCCCTCAATTAGATTTAAGGAAAGTACTGTTCTGTATTTCTCCGGTAGTTTTGTCATTGCCCTTTTCACCATTCTGATCTTCTCACTTATGCTTTCTCCATGTTCTTCTAATGAGCTTTCATCAATGCGATCGTCTTTAATTTCATCAACTTCTTCAAACTGAATTTTCCTCTTTCTGACAACATCAAGTGATTTGTTTACCACAATCTTTTTCAACCAGCCTCCAAAACCTATAGTTAGATCTGTTTTAGGCAACATATCGAAAGCTTTGAGGAAAGCTTCCTGCATGATGTCTTCTGCTTCCGCAGTGTCACCCACTATATGTAAACTGGTATTATACATCGCTTTGTAATAAAGTTTGTAAATCTGCATTTGTGCCTTAGGATCTGACCTTTTGCAGCTAGCAAGCAGATCTTCGTGTGCAATTTTTTTTGTGGACTTTATATTCATATTTTATCCATGTTCAATAGTAAGACGCAAATAAAGTAAAAGTGCTGCATTCGCAGAAAAAAATCCCTTGAATGCAGCACCGCGAAGATTCTGATCAGTATGAAAGCGTTTAATCCTAACCTCCGCTTATAAGATGAATAGCATTAAGGATGTCTCCTTCATGTACCATGGTATTGTCATAGTATGGCTTTTTTATCAGCCTCCCATTTAGTTTAATAATTATGTGAGGGAAAGTAAAATTCATATGCTCAAGTATCTCTTTGATGCTCATTGAGTCTCCGGGTAGTTCTTCCAGACGGTTATTTAAGTTGATTGTCATTTTGTATTAATACTTCCTGTAAAAGCTATTTAGATACGATCTCGTCTGATTAAAAATAGGTTTGGTAAATTCCGTAAAAAGAGTTTGTGGGGGTGGCGGCATCTGAGGCTTCCTGCTACTGAGTTTTATTTGTTCAGCATTCAGAGCTCTCTTATCCCCGTTATAGCTTGCCCAATCTGTTGCCCAGACGAATTGTCCAGGAAATTTTTTGTTGCCAAGCATTTTTTCAGTTTCAACATCGATTATCTTTACATCAAGCACTCCTGATGAAATTATTTCCCTTGAATGGGTAGTGTAACTAGCCTTGACTTTATCATAAACATCAACTTTTTTCCCTTCAATTGTTGCTGTTCCCACTTTTACGGAATCTTTACTCGTAATTTCCTTAACTACCTCTTTTTCTTTTGTTGAACCAACAACAAATTCATCGAAACGCATTATTATAACCTGATCAGCACGCTTGTGTTTTTTTGCTTCTGCAGGGTTCATAAAGACGATAAAATCCTTGGCATAATTCTTTTCTAAAGAACTAATGATTTGATTTTGGAAAAACTCAGAACTGATTTTATAGAGGCCGGGAACAGAAATGTCCTCAATCACAACAAATAAGGTCGCAATTTCACTGACTAATTCCATCTTATCCAAAGCATCTTTGAAATTATTCACATAATTATTCGAGTTTTCATATAGGAAATATGCTTCCCTGGCGGACATTCTGTCCCCTTTTGCAAGCAACTTTTCGGCTGCATTATAAGCTTCTAATGCAGCTTTTGAACGGGCTCCTGCCAATTGAGAAGTGTATTCTTCAATGTTAAGTTTCAAAGATCTGGCTACAGGGCTTCGCTTTACTTCCCCTGCCATCGAATTTATTTTTTCATATCTTTCAACAATTTCGGCATATTTGAAAGGTTCATTGCCTATTAGCAGATTATCAATTTCTGATGTCAAAGTTTCCGTAGCGAGGGGATAAGCTTCTTTCAAGGTCTGTCTTGCGTTTTTGTTATCAGGATTGGATCTTAATCTTTCAATCGACTTAATTACAGCCTCATAGTAATTACCTCTTTCCAAAGATTTTTTACCGGAAGAACAGGAGCTCAATGTAAGGCTAATTATTATCGCAAAAATGATTTGGGTATTCTTCATCAGTTATTTTGTTTTTTGCTTGTCTAGCTATTTACTTAAATGTTCACTCAGCAAAATGCTAAGTACAGTATCCGCTTGCATATTAGCCACTATACCAACCCTGGGCGCCAGAGGAGGGTTGTTTGGCCCAACCTCCTCTTTGTCGTCTCCACAAATGTACAATTCTCCATATCTTTTTATACTTAGGGAATCGAAATTTCCTATACCCGCCATCCCTGAACCAACGATTAAGGGTCTTTGGGGCCACTTGTCCAAGGCCGTTTCAATAAGCATTTCTTTTTGATCGGCACTATCAAATGCTTCGACTAAAACATCAATATCTTCAAAAATAGCTGATATTGACCCTGAATCCAAAAGAGTGTTATGGGAATAAACGACAAGGTTGGGATTAATTCTCAATAGATTAGTTTTTAGTGCCTCAACTTTTGGCACTCCGATCTGGTCGGAAAAATAAAATTGCCTATTCAGATTACTCTTGTCGACAAGATCAAAATCTGCAAGGACTATACTGCCTATACCACATCTTACGAGTGCTACAGCACAATTGGACCCTAGTCCTCCTGCACCCGCGATGCCTATTTTTTTTGCCTTTAAGACTGTCTGGATTTCTGGAAATTTCATTTAGCTCAAATATAATTCTTTATCCATATATTTTTGTCATGACTAGCAACTAAACTCTTTGTATAATGATTAAAATCATCTTGAAGGACTGTCGGAAATTGAAGATTATTCATATGTTTGTATTGCATGTGTTATGATCAAAAATTAGAGAAAATGGATATAAAAAAAATGAAGGAAGCGCATAAGCTTCTAGCCAAACTTGACTATGAAGTTTCCCCTTTAGACAAGGGGTATACAGATAAGATCCTTTATATTGATCTTAGCGAGAATGCATTTAAGATTAAAGATGTAGGGCGCGAGATGAAAGAGAAGTTCATCGGAGGAAAGGGATACGGCATGAAGCTGTTATGGGATGCTACTACCCCGGAGACTAAATGGGATGATCCCGAGAATGAGATAGTTATTTCATCCGGACCAATCGGAGGTATTACTCAATACTCAGGAACAGGGAAATCTCTGGTAGTTACACTTTCTCCTGCAAGCGGGTCTGTTACTGATTCAAATGCAGGTGGGTATTTTGGCCCATTTGTTAAATTTTCCGGATTTGATGCTATCGAATTGCAGGGAAAGGCGAAAAGTGATGTGATTGTGGTGATTGATGGAACTAATGGGCAAGTTAGTATTGAGGAGGCACCTATGGAGCCTATGGATAGCCATGAGTTATCAGAAGCACTTACTGAAATGTATGCGGACGATGAGAAATTTGTTAATGTTTCAGTAGTTTCTTCAGGTATGGCAGCGGATCATTCCTGGGTTGGAATGTTAAATTTTAGTTTCTACGATAAGAAGAAGGGTAAAGTTCGTTTAAAGCAGGCAGGACGAGGTGGAACTGGAACGGTTTTTCGTAATAAAAATATAAAAGCTCTGGTGTGCAAGATCCCAGGAGTAAAAGGTAATCTTAATAATGTTGTCGACCTTCCTGCGATCATGGAAAGAGGGAAACGGTTCAATAAGGAAATGAGGGATTTGGACGAAGAGCAATGCGAGATGAGGACCAAAGGGACCGCTCACCTTATGGAGATTATGGATAATTATGATCTTCTGCCAGTCAATAATTATAAGTTTGGTAAACATCCTGATTTGCCTAAGATTGATTCTGAGGTTTGGAAGAAGTTGTTTCACCAGGGAACTCCTGATGGATGCTGGATCGGTTGTAATATGTCATGTGCAAAGGCTGTGAGTAAATACATTGTAAGTACAGGTCCGTACAAAGGTCAGGAAGTGATAGTTGATGGTCCTGAGTATGAGAATGCTGCCGGTCTGGGATCTAATTGCGGGATATTTGACCCTCAATATATTATCGAATCAAATTTTTATTGCGATACATACGGAATGGACATCATTTCGTGGGGTACTTTAGTTGCTTTTATTATGGAATGCTACGAGGCTGGTATTCTAAATAAAGAGATCACTGGTGGCTTGGAATTAAATTTTGGAAATAGCGATGCAGCAATAGAGTTGCTTCACCAATGTGCCAGAGGAGAAGGGTTTGGATTGATTGCAGGATATGGAATCAGGAAGATGAAAGAGATATTTGAAAAGGAATATGGGGGAGATCCAAAATTCCTGGCTGATATCGGAATGGAGAATAAAGGGCTGGAATATTCTGAGTATGTTTCAAAAGAGTCACTCGCTCAACAAGGTGGATTTGCTATTACCAACAAAGGCCCTCAACATGATGAAGCCTGGCTGATCTTTATGGATATGGTTAATAATCAAATTCCTACTTTTGAAAACAAAGCCGAAGCTCTTCACTATTTCCCAATGTTTCGTACCTGGTTTGGATTGGTGGGATTGTGTAAACTTCCATGGAACGATGTTGAACCACCGGATAATGCAGAAACAGATGAGCCTGCAAAAGTGCCTGAACATGTTGATAATTATGTTACTCTTTATAAGTCGGTTACAGGTCGAGAGTTTGATAGCAAGAGGATGATTGAGGACTCGGAGAGAATTTATAACTTTCAAAGAATCTTTAATTTGCGCCGTGGTTATGGTGTTAGGAAATGGGATGCTCAGCCATTTAGAGCAGCCGGCCCTGTAACACGGGAGGAGTATGAAAGCCGGGCTGATCGTTATGACAAACAATTAAGGGAGCAACTTGGGCTTGCCACCGAAAGCATGAGTGTTGATGAAAGACATATGGCTTTGAGAAAGCTTAGGGAAGAGAATTATGAAAAGCTACTTGATGCTGTTTATGAGAGGCGTGGATGGAATAGCAATGGAGTTCCCAAGATTGAATTTCTTAAGAAAATTGGGATGGATATGCCAGAACTGTTGGACGTTGTAGCTCCTTATCAATAAAATTACGGATATTCGTATTTGTACTGGGCCGGCATTTATGTCGGCCTTTTTTTTACCTTTGCGACCTTAAATTTATTAAGGTATAAATCAGGGTATGGCAGACGCAAACCACGAAAAATCCAGGGAATTAGGAGAGAAACCCATAGGACAGTTGATGTGGAAGTATTTCCTTCCAGCTTTCGTAGGTGTTGTGGTCTATTCACTATACAATATTGTCGACAGAATTTTTATTGGGCGGGGAGTAGGTGCAATGGCCCTTTCTGGGTTAAGCGCTGTGTTTCCTATCATGCTGATTGTAATGGCATTTGGAATGCTGATGGGGATTGGTGCAGGCGTAAATGTTTCAATCAGTATGGGGCAGAAAGACCATAATAAGGCAGAGAAGTTTCTCGGCAATGGTTTTGTTTTGATGATATTGGTGTCAATTGTAGTAACAGTACTGGGCTTTATGATAAAGACCCCCATCCTTAATCTTTTTGGAGCTACCGGAGAAACGATTTCTTATGCACAAGACTATCTGAATATTATCTTGGTTGGGACAGTTTTTCAGGTTATAGGTTTTGGTATGAATAATATCATTCGTTCTGAAGGTCATGCCAAAATTTCTATGTACAGTATGTTGCTCAGTGCAGGAGCAAATCTTATTCTCGACCCCATTTTTATTTTTGTTCTGGATATGGGAGTTAAGGGAGCTGCTTATGCAACGATAATCAGCATGATGGGTTTAAATGTATGGGTATTAGTACATTTCATAGGCCCCAGGTCTGTTAACAAGCTAAGATTGAGAAATCTCAAATTGAAAATGTCTATTGTGTCGAGAATTGTCGCTGTCGGGATGGCTCCTTTTTCAATGCAGATTGCAGCAAGTTTTGTAATGGGCTTGTATACAAATCAGCTTATACGTTTTGGGGGTGATTTGGCTGTTGGAGCTTTGGGCATAATTTTTTCAGTTGCAAATTTTTTAGTTATGGCCATGGTGGCTATTAATATGGCCTCTCAGCCAATTATTGGATTCAATTTTGGTGCGAAAGATTATGGGCGAGTGAAAAAGACTGTTAGATTGGGTATTATTTACGCTTCAATTGTAGCTGTGATTAGCACCATTATCGTAGAGTCTTTCCCAGCACCTCTAGTACGTCTTTTTAATACCGATGATCCACGTTTGTTTGAACTGGCTACGAACGGTATCAGAATTTTTGCTCTTGCCTTGCCAGTTGTGGGGTTTCAGATTGTTGCTTCAAATTTTTTCCAGTCTATAGGAAAAGCTAAACTGGCCACCTTTCTAACACTGCTGCGACAATTAATCCTTCTGGCTCCGCTATTATTTTTGCTCCCCCATTTTTTCGGTCTTAACGGGGTATGGATGGCAACTCCTATATCTGATTTTGGATCTGCTGTGATTACCGGATTTTTTCTCTGGTGGCAAATGA
>CAYUNU010000218.1:0-1636 GCA_964446195.1 uncultured Porphyromonadaceae bacterium
TTAATAAGGTCCTTTTCTTTTCCTGATTCTATTGCAAGTTCTAATTCATATAAATTAGGATCAAACTCATCCCATAAAAGAACATCTTCACCAATTTCCTGAACATAGCTGAAAGCGTTCAGACCAGGTTCTATATCAAGGCTTATGGATTTGCTTGATTTCTTCAGGGCAGGGACAAGTCCTATTCCTGCAATCTTACTTTTGCCTTTTGCTTTTAGGCTTTCCTTACCTGAATTGAATATCTCTCCTTCAACGGTGATCGTTTTTGCAAGGATATCAGTACTGATTACAATGTTCTTCAGTTGTAATTCAGATACAGGTGAGATTTTTAATTCCCCTACTATCCCATTCCAATTCGATTGTGTGTGATCTGATACGCTATGTGAATCCCATCCTACATCAATATCTATCATCCTATTATCCACTCGGATGGAAATCATGTGTTTGCCAGGCTTTACAGACTCTGATATTAGGTATTTATGAGATGTTCCCAGACTATTTTGCTTTCCAATTTTCGTGTTATCTAACCACAGGGAGCTTTCCCAATGAACTCTTTCGAGCAGGATTTCAATGCCTTTACCACTCCAAGATTTGGGTATCTCGATTTCCTTTTGATACCATGCTACACCTGTATATTTTTTTACCGGTTGAAGCCAGTAAGGAAACCTGATATTGTTTGGATCATGGTAGGGTGCATAATTAGGATCATTATACCATTCGGGATTACGTACTCCACCCATCCATTTGGTTTCCAATGTAATATCGTCACCAAACCCATTGCTGGCCATCGAGCCGGGTAATAATATACTATCATCCAGAGTTTTATTAAACCAGCTTTCTCTTTCACCGACCTTGTTTCTATCGATTTGAAAGCTCCATTCACCTGCGAGGTCAATCTCCTGAGGAGAACAGGAAGAAAAAATCAGGATAAAGGAAAAAATGATTGCAAGGAAAGATGGGTATTTCATTGCTCTAGGTGATTTTTAGCGGATACTTATTTCATCCATTTTAGTTGCTTCCATTTCTCAGGACCATCGTTCTTTTGTTTTTCGCCAGGTGTACTGCGACCGTCAGTCACAATTTTAGCTAGTTCGGATCTGTACTGCTCGATAATGTCAGCTTTTTCTGAGCTCAAATTATTTTGTTCTCCGATATCCTGAGAAAGATTATACAGTTGTTCGGGGGGTAGTCCTTCAATTTCTTTGGTATTTGGAATTGGCACACTCCATCCACCTGAACCAGGGCAAAAGATAGCTTTATAGTCACCTTTTCTATAGGCGAAAGAGCCATTGATTGAATGGTGCACAATGCTTTCTCTTGTTTGTGACGATGAGTTTATTCCTAGAGCCGGGAGAAAGCTATAGCTGTCCTCGGCAACATTATCAGGATAATCTACTCCGATTATTGCAGCGGCGGTAGCAAATAGATCTGTTGTGCATACTAACTGGTTTGACTCGCCTTTTTTAACTTTATTTGGCCACCTAACTACATATGGTACATGATGTCCGCCCTCAAAGATATCGGCTTTATGACCTCTGAAAACATAGCTGGGATTATGGTCTTTTGTTTCGAGCTGGGCAAAATCGGCTTGAGGGGAGCAGCCGTTGTCGCTTGTGAATATAAACACAGTATTATC
>CAYUNU010000218.1:1736-6519 GCA_964446195.1 uncultured Porphyromonadaceae bacterium
TCATGGGAGAAGTCGTCTGATGTAAGTCCTCTTCTCCACCAGGATTGTTTGCCTGTATCCTCGGTGTATTTTGTTGGGACCATTGTTGGCATATCATTTTCGATCCAAACGTAGGGGGCCATGTCGAGTGATCCGCAGAAGCCGAAGAAATAGTCGAAGCCTTTGGTACCTGGACCGTTGCCAACTTTTTTTGAAAAATCAACTGAATCCTGACCGGCATCGATATTTGCCAAGTCCCAACCAAGATGCCATTTTCCAAATCCGGCAGTTGTGTAGCCATTTTCTTTCAAGAAGCCAGCTATTGTTAGTCGGTCCTCCGGGATGAGAGCCTTGCTATATCCGCCCAGTACACCACTTTTTAAAGTAGATCTCCAATTGTATCTTCCGGTCATAATACCATATCTGGTTGGTGTGCAGACAGCCGAACTAGTATGTGCATCTGTAAACTTTACACCTTCACTGGCTAATTGGTCGATGAAAGGGGTTGAGATTTTTCCATTTTCGTTAAATGAAGAAATGTCGCCATAGCCAAGGTCATCCGCCAGGATGAAAATGATGTTTGGGGATTGTTCTGTGCAGGAAACCAGCAAAATAATGGTGAGAAGGGACAAGAGTGCTTTTTTCATCTTTCAAATAGTAAATAATTGGGACTCCGAAGTTAATTTTTTGAGATACTAAGAGCAAATTTAATCTTGAGTTCTACCTTTGTTGATCATTAAACAAGAAATCAGCACTATGGCAATTCGCAAAAGTTCTTCAATTGTTTGGCGACTGATTGTATATTTTCTTCTTCTGAATGTTTTTACGGTAATAGTGATTAGCTCCTACTCCTATTTTAGAGCTAAGGACGCTTTAGTTAACAGAACATTTGAGCAGTTGATTTCTATCAGGATTGAAAAGAAGAAAAGGATTGAACGCTTTTTTATTGATCGTATTGAAGAACTGGAAATGCTTGCCCAGTCGGAGCAAGTTAAAGGATTGGCGAAGTTTTTATCAGGAGGAGGAGAGGGGAGCGTTTCTTTTCAAACTTCCGGGATTATTGATCATATTTTCCCGGGTGATTATTATAAAAGAATCTTTATTTCTACTGACAAGGTTGCTGTTTACTCTTTAAATAATCCTTTGTCTGATTCTATTTCCTGGAGATATGATTCCATAAAGAATTTACCTATTGAGAAATTGTGGACAGAGATTAAAGAGCTGCAAGCGACTGTATTGAAAGATTACCAATTGGATCAGGAGACTGATTTGCCAATAATTTTTCTAGGTGCTCCTTTATTTTCTGAAGCGGGAAATATAATTGGGATGGTTTCGGTGGAGATTGATATTGAGGCTATTAATGCCATCATGTATGAGAATAATCCACATAATGGTTTAGGAAAATCGGGAGAGTCATATTTGGTTGGAGATGATTTTTTATTGCGTAGTACATCCAGGTTTGAGAATAATTCGGTTTTTAAGACTGCTGTCCAGACTTTGGGTGCTGAGCAGGCATTGAATGGCAATACCGACACACAGATCATTAAGGATTATCGTGAGGTTTCGGTTCTAAGTTCTTTTAGCCCTGTGGATATTCTGAACCTCCATTGGGCAATTTTAGTTGAAATGGATCAAAAAGAGGCTATGGTTCCTATTGTGTCCATCAGGAATAACCTATTGTATCTTAGTATACTTATTTCCTTATTGCTTTTTGCTATGGTATATCTTATAGCCACCAGGATCAGTTCGCCGATTATCAAACTTAAGCAAGCAGCCGAGAATATTTCAAAAGGCAAATATGAAGTTTTGGTTGAAGAAGCTGTTAGCAGGGATGAAATTGGTAGTCTGGTTAAAGCTTTCAATGAAATGGCGACACAAATAAAAGAGCAAACTAATAATCTTGAATTGGAACGGTCAATGCGACTCAGTTCGATGATTGATGGGCAGGAGCTTGAGCGACATCGGCTATCCAGGGAGTTGCATGATGGTTTAGGGCAGTCGATTTTGGCCATTAAAATGAGGTTGGAAAGAACGGCTAATGCGTCACCGGAGAGGGTTCAGGAGATCATGAGTGAAGTGCAAGGCTTATTTGCCAATGTTATTGCAGAAGTCAGAAGCATCTCTAATGGTTTAATGCCAGCTGCCTTAAATGAATTTGGTTTATTGGACGCTTTATCTCATTTATGCCGTGAGGTTAGTGAAAGCTCCGGTATGAGGGTTGAATTTGTTCATGATGGATATGAAGGGCCGGTTGAAGGAAGAATCAAAACTTATTTGTACAGAATTGCTCAGGAAGCCTTAAATAACGCAGTAAAACATTCAGGATCAGTAAATGCAAAGGTTGAGCTGAAAACTGATTCGGAGTATGTTTTTATTGATGTTAGTGATTTGGGGAGAGGGTTTACCTATGATTCTGAGCGTAAGATTTGTGGAAATGGCATATCTAATATGAAGGAACGGGTTCATTTGTTAAATGGTGAAATTGACATACATTCGCAGGAGGGTAAAGGCACTATGATCGAAATTCGAATCCCTTTAGTTTTATGATGATGGAAAAGTTAAAAATTGTTTTAGTTGATGATCATCAAATGTTTAGAGATGGAGTTAAATCTGTTTTATCGGATGAAAACTGGATAGAGCTTATCGGTGAGATGGGAAGCGCTAGAGAGCTTTATCAATTTCTTAAAACGGCAAAGCCCCATTTGCTTATTACGGATATCTCCATGCCTGAGATAACAGGAATTGATCTTGCCTTATATATTGGTCAGCACCATCCCGATATCAAGGTGTTAATATTATCGATGCACTCAAATGAAGAGTATATTGCCAAGGCTTTGGAAGCCGGAGCTCATGGATACCTGCCTAAAGATGCCAGCATGAAAGAATTGTTGGAAGCCATTGAAACAATTGGTAATGGTGGAAAATACTTCAACAAGGAAATCTCAGATAAAATTCTTCAATCTTTTGTGTCACGTAGTCATAGAGGAAATTCCCTTATCAGACATGAATCCTTGACAAAGAGAGAAATGGAGATCGTAGGGCTAATTGTTGAGGGTCTGTCGAACAAAGAGATTGCCGACCAATTAAGTATTAGTATCCGTACAGTGGACTCACATAAGAACAATATTATGAAAAAGCTGGAGCTTAAGTCGTCCATTGACCTTGTGAAATATGCTATCAAAAACCAGCTAACCAGCTTGTAATAAATAGCTCCTTCCGAGCTCTTTACTAGGTAATTTACCTAGAAATTCTCAAGATTGTACCTACATAAATTTCGGTCGATTTACTGATTGACCGAGATTCTTTACTCTTTTAGATTTGGTATAACGTTAGTTACAACTAAATCAAAAAATCATTATCATGAGAAAACGAGTAAAGCTATGGATTTTGCTGTTTGTAATCATCTGTAGTACAGGTGTTTCATTTGCACAATCCGATTCTGACGGGACTGACTCTCCCTTCAGTGTAGGTACAGATTTGGTTAGCCGATATATCTGGCGCGGATTAAATCTTGGCGGATCATCTCCAAGTATTCAACCTGGCATTGAGTATGGATTTGGTTCAGATAATCACTCTTTTGCAATTGGTGCGTGGGGTGCTTATTCACTCAGTGGTGTCCAGCAAGGACAGGAAGCAGATTTATATTTGTCTTACACTTTCAAAGAATTATTATCGCTGACTGTTTCTGACTATTTCTTTCCTGACGAAGCTGTTGGAGTTCATGACTATTTTAATTACAAGGGAGACCAAACCGGACATGTACTGGAGGCGGCCATTGGCTTTTCGGGGACAGAAAAAATTCCGGTGAGTGTGATGTTTGCCATGAATGTTTGGGGTGCAGATGCTCAGAAATACGAAGAGCAATCAGGAGCTATGGTTGCTACAGACGGCATAGTTATGTCGAAATACCTTGAATTAGGGTATTCAACAGATGTTAAGGGCATTGCCATGGATGTTTTTGCAGGAGTTTGCCTTGATAGTCCGAATATTGATTTAGGCGAGCCTGCCGGATTTTACGGTCAGAAATCTGCCGGGTTGATCAATTTGGGCATGACTTTATCAAAAGAGGTAAGTATTACAGATAACTACTCTCTTCCGGTTTTCGGTTCTCTTATTACAAATCCTGAGGCTGGGAATATATTCCTTGTTGTTGGGTTTTCATTCTAAGAACTTAAAAATAAACTAAATAACAACAATCATGTTTGACACTGGTTCAACAACTTTTATGATCTTATGTACCAGCCTGGTTATGTTAATGACTCCGGGTTTGGCTTTCTTTTATGGTGGCTTAGCCAGCAAAAGGAATATTCTGGGTATTATGGTACAGACCTTTGTATCGTTGGGTGTAACGACGATCATGTGGGTTACCATTGGTTACTCACTATGCTTTAGTGGAGGTGAAGGCGGTATTATAGGGAACTTTGATCTGGCTTTTCTGAATAATATTGCTTTTGATCAGCCCTACAGTAATGGTAAATACCCGGTATACATATTTGTAGCTTATCAGATGATGTTTGCTATTATCACCCCGGCGCTGATCACAGGTGCTTTTATTAACAGGGTAACGTTTAAGGCTTATCTCATATTCCTTGTTCTATGGCAAGTATTTGTGTATTATCCATTTGTACATATGGTATGGGGTGGTGGTATTCTGGCTGAATGGGGTGTTCTTGATTTTGCCGGAGGTATAGTTGTTCATGCAACTGCTGGTTTTGCTGCACTGGCATCAATATTCTATGTTGGAAAGAGGCGAGACAGGAATTCTCCTCCAAACAGTATACCCTTGGTTGCTATTGGAACCGGA
>CAYUNU010000219.1:0-6506 GCA_964446195.1 uncultured Porphyromonadaceae bacterium
GGACCAGTAAAAAATAGCTATCTCTGCTTCGGAGGTTTTTTTTCCTGAGTTTGCATAACGCTCAATCGCCACTCGGCCAATTGCTTAATACGTGACACCACATTGGACGTCACTCTGTTATGAATTAGCTGCCATATCTTATTAAAAAGGCTCAGCTTTGAGGCCCAATCTTCCCTGCCATAAAAATCAAAACCAACTGTCAGAAATAATTGAGACTGCTCTGTCTCGTTCATTTCCTTTATTGAGGACCTCACATACATAAAGAAGATCCCAATGGGATAGCCTCCCGAACATTCGTATAAAAGATACCTGGCATTATCAAAATCAAAAGGATCAGGGACTCTTTTTATCCGGATGGCATTCATGTTGAAGAGAGGCAAAAGCTTCAATCCCAAAAAACTCTTGCGGAAGCCAAATGGATATTTTTCTTTCCCAAAAAGTAATACCCTTATATTCTCAAGTTTATCATTAACTAAAGAAATTTTTGCAATATGATTAGGCCAGCAGGTTGAATCGCCATTCCACTTCAATAATTCATCAAAGACATAACTGGGTGGAGCTTCCACCCCAATCTTATGGATATTCAACACTGAAAATTTCTCCGTATCAATACCAAAACGTTGGACTATTCTCTTGTTATAATCCTCCCTGGCTTCTTCCGTTTTAAGATTTATCAGGGTTTGTTTTTCGGGCCTATTAAAGAAAAAATACTTTATATCAGTATATATCCCAGAGCTTCGCTTGGGTGGGCTTAATTCCTTTTCTTTCCTTTTTGAGGCCAAATCCTGAAATATTTAAAACTTGAATTTAACATTAAATACCCATTGTTTTAGGCCCATTGCCTTTAAAACACTGATTTTAACAATTCTTAAACAAAGGAATTACCCTTAAGATAAAAAAACAGAGGGTGAGTTGCTAATAATATATTGCCGGAATGATTTTGGGGCTAATGCGATAGGGTTTAACCTGATTGGAGGCAACTTGGAAAATCCGCTTATTAGTTCTTTTTAATTGGCGCACCAGATCCTCATATGGTCTGGACATAACATCAACTATACCAATATTATAATTTTCACCATCAAAGCGTCCCGTAAGAGGCTGATCATTCCATTGGAAGTAATGCAGGCCTATTATTTCTGGCCTGGCAAAGCCCTGTTCAACATAGTGTCTGTATGCCATCCCTCTTGCTCTTTGGTTTCTAACGCCTTTTAGGCCGGTGGCTGGCAAGCCACGGTCGATAGCGCCAAAGTGAAATTCTCCGATGATAACGGGCTTCTGAAGTTCATCAACAATCCTCTGGGTATTTGGAGGATCAGGAAAGCTATAGCCATTCAATGAAAACACATCAAAATACTTTCCGGTTTGAAGACAGGCATCTGAACTTATCCATGCAAATCTAAGTCCCAGGTTTAGATGATTGGGATCGGCCTTTTTTGTTGCCTCACAAATAGTTTTGGCATACTTATCCACTAAAATAGATGTAAACTCCATCAAATCTTCTTCTGCCTTAATAGTAATATCATCATCCTTCGGCAAAACGAAGTTTTTAAGATCACCAAAGTCGTTAAACTCATATCCCCAGGAAGCTGAAAGTAGATAAGGATCATCTTTATATTTCAACTTTAGCCAATCAAGGAATTCTTTTCTCGAAGAACTGTGGTCATTCTTATACAGCATCTCTCTGGCAAGGTTAAACTCACCGAAGGCCCAGTGCGGTTCATTACCCAGGAAATACCCAATCATAAGGGGATCAGTATTTTTTGATTCTAATTGTCTCGCATAGTTCACCACAGAATTCTCAAACTCCGGGGCAAAAACATCAGGAAAATCTCGAAACAGCTTGACCTTTGTTGTAGGTAAGCTTCTCATAGGATAGAAATAGGGTAAGCCGGCATTTTGATAAAAAGTTACATCCGACCAATTAGCGCTACCTGTAAAACCTAATGATCTTATAAGGTTTGCGGTATACTCCTGCCATTTTATCATATAATCCTTACCCCATAAACGCATAAGATTTATGGTAGTATAGCTAAGACTCAAAAGACCATTTTGTTTTGCATATGCCTCTGCAAAAAGGCCTTTGTTTTCGGGCAACCATTCAAACAGGTCTTCATTCTTTTCCACCGGCCCATGACTGAAGGGCCTCACTCCTGTTGGAGCGACAGACAGATAGGCATAGCCTGAGGGATCGACTAGCCACCACCTATTACCATCGTGATAGGTATGAAAAAAGCCTGTACTATCGAAGCGCAAAGAAGAAAAACCCATATATTCCGACCTGCCGCTCTGCCATTTCTCTTCTGCAAAGGCCTCCTCCGCTTCAATCATTATATGTTTATACTGATCAAAAGACTCTGATTTTCCTCTCCAGCTTCTGGCATTCCACTGTCCCAGAGAGTCAACAATAGGCGTAATCTGGGCAGAAAGCAAGGGAGGCATTTCATCATAAAGGTATATCCCCATGATGAAAGCACTTTGCTGAAAGGACCTTTTTTGCGCGTTATTGAATCTCAGGTAAACTTCATCAATATCCCAGGAATCCATTCTCTTACCATTTAATGTTCCTTTTAACTGCCGTGGCATTTTGGGCAGAAAGACTTTCTGTGCATCGAGGTAGGAAAGAGGGAAAATAACTCTTGTTGGGAGAGTTGGGAGAACACCTATTCTGGCTGAAACTCTAGGAGTGATCCACCCGTACTGGTTAATTGTATCACCTTTTCTGACAAACTCTAATGAGATAACAAGAGAAGCAATATTTTCGTGTTCTACATCAATTACCAGGTAGGTATTGGATTGGAAGGGAACACCTTCATCGTAGCCCGGTATCCTGAATCGAACATTTCCATCATCAGGATTAAAAAAAATTGAAGGGTTTGCTGAGGGTGATTCTACTGGATATCTGCATATTGCTTCATTATCAGCATAGAGGCTGTCCAAATTAAAAGTATGTATCGGATTACTTTCATCCTGGCAAAATCCCGGAGGGATAATCAGGAAAAAAAATAATCCGATACATAATCTAGCAATATTTACCCTATAGGCCAGGGTCATAAGCTTTTACAATCCTGGCTGAGCGTCTAGCATTTCGCGCAGTTTCTCTTCGGAAGGACGGGGCGCACGTGGGTCAATAATCTTACCTTCTGTATCCACGAAAACAAAAGTTGGGATATATCTCACAAGGTAGTCATCATTCATTTTCTCGGCATCGTGCAACTGAATCCAATCAAAGGCTTCCTCAGCAACCATTTTTTGCCATGCATCTTTGTCCTGATCAACAGAAATACTCATGAAAACAACATTTCTGCCTTTGTAATCTTCCACCAATTTCTTGTAATGAGGAAACTCTGCCTTACAAGGGCCACACCAGGTTGCCCAGAAATCAATATATACGTACTTCCCTTTGAGATCAGAAAGAGATAGCATCTCCCCCTTTGTATCAGGCAAAGTAAATCCAGGAGCATCTTTACCTGGAAGGATTGAAACCCAGCCATCCACTTTCTCTTGAAGGGCTGTCTTATTTTTTTCACTGGTAGTAGTGGCAATGTAATTATCAATAGCAGCCTCAACTCCTGTTGGAGGACCTGCATCCAGCTGTTGGCTGAGATTATCGAAGATAAATTTCTCCTTCATCTCCGGTACCTCAAGCTTACTTTCTATATAAGCAATTTTTGCGTTTAATAATTCGGGGGTACCCCAAACATCGCCAGTAAGGCCAGCCTCTTCCATAGCTCCATCATTAATTAAAGTACCAATCATACCCATCGCTGAAGGAACATCAAGTAAAAGAGCATTGTTAATGTCTATTGATGCTTTATAATCATCCCAATCATCAGGAAGAATAACTGTGTCCTTTTTAGCATAGTACTGATGAGCCCTGACAAAATTACCTAGCTCACTAAACATACTAAATTGCAGGTTAAGCTTTTCTACTTCAACAAAGGACTTTGACAAGCCATCATATCCATCAAGGAAAGAAACATAAACTTCCTGTAATGAATCTCTGCTAATCCTGTAATCGGCGGGTTCCTTTAAGTAGTTAACCATAGAATTCTTCTGCCAGTCACTCGCAAGAGTTGCCTTTTCCAGCAAATAATTATTTTCTGGAGCAAGATCACCGGAAAAGCTCTTAGTAGCATTCCAGTCAGCAGCGTCAACCATGAAATCAAGAGTCTTGCCTGGTGCAAGATAAATAGCAGCATTTCTGCGGCCATAAAGCAGGTACATATTAATTGCTTTTTCCGACTCCATTTCAAACACAAATGAACCATCCTCTTGAAGTTCAATTGTATCTCTGGCACCATCAATATATGACATCAATACTGTCGAGTCGGGATTAAGGATCGTACCTGTCATCGATAACTGATTACTTGGTGTTTGCTGACATCCGGCGAAAATAATAATCCCCGCAAGCAGCCATAGTAGTTTCTTCATCTTTTAATTTTTAATTACTTTATACTAATTATTTATTTCCTCTAAATTTCGTGTCCTGTATTTTCAGTCTTGCCACCTATCTGTACGAAATGGCCCTGCAGGTAATCCTGCCTTATTGAAAAGATTTGTTTCATCTGTTGATCCCCAGCCGAATCTCACCGAAACAGGAGATTTAACATCCGGGCTAGATACAAGTACCGTTGTTCCATCTATTTTAGCAATAGCTTGTACAAATTTTTGATCCCGACCAGCAATAAGGAAATGCTTTAATTCTTTCCCATCTGTTTTCAGGCCCTCATCTGCATGATCAAAAACTATCCTGATTTTATCACCCTCGATCCTGCTCTCTTTGTATAAGGGGCCGGAGAATGGAATATCCTTTTTATAATCTTTAGCAAGAGTCCAATAGGCCAATCGCTTCCCAACATCCTCTTTATTAGGTGGGTGTATCGTCACCATATCACCGATATCCATTGTTACCACCATTCCTGTAGCTGGCAGGAGCATAGCATTTTGCTGGGCCTCCCTAAGCAAACCGGTGCTGAGAGCATCTCTATAGGTATATGGAGCAATTTGCACATAATAAAACGAAAAATCCTGCTCCCAACTGTCCCTCCAATTGTTGATCATGTTAGGGAATATCTTCCCATACAATGCTCCATCATATCTGTTTGACTCACCCTGATACCAGATTGCCCCCTTTATGCGATAAGGAATAAGTGGATTGATCATACCATTATAGAGAGTTGTTGGTGTATTGGGCTCG
This sequence comes from uncultured Porphyromonadaceae bacterium, assembly GCA_964446195.1. GTDB lineage: Bacteria > Bacteroidota > Bacteroidia > Bacteroidales > UBA12481 > JAUVKA01. The sequence continues at coordinate 5,198 of CAYUNU010000219.1, forward strand.
CCACAATTGTCGCACCAAGGCATAGCTACAACCTCACCATAGCTTTTGCTTTTCCTAAATACCCAATTACCTTTAATCAAAGTATATTCTTCGGGATTGCCTTTTTCATACATCCTGATCTGCTCAGGATCGCCAAAAATACCTCCGGCCCCACTTGTATTCCCAATCTGGACAGCAAGAGTATTTTTTCCCTTCTTGACAATACCCACCGGCACTTTGTAAACCCTCGGCGTGATCCAGTTATATGGATTAGGTTGAGAGCCAACTTTCACTCCATTTATCCAAGTAATATCAATTTCATCAATCGGCCCTAACTCCAATACCAGAGCTTTTCCGGCAAGTTTACCGGGAACTTTAAATTCAACCCTGAATTCGGCCATACCAATATAATTTCCCAATATGGTGTTCTCCCATTTCGCAGGGACAGTTATCTTTTCCCAGTTTTTATCCTGATAATCTGGTAATACCCACTCCGGTGATGTTTCAGCATCTGGAAGGAATCCAAGACTGGATAACCACTCATTCTGAACCAGCTCATAGGCATCCAGCTTTTTTTGGCGATACTCCTTAGGATTGATCTTCCCGGGACTAGATTGAAAGAATGGTATCTGACCAATATATTCCTCACTGGTCCAAGCCTCTGCGGGAGTCCCTCCCCAGCTCGAATGAATAAGACCAACAGGTATGCCAAGTTCTTTATATAACTCCAGTCCGAAGAAATATCCGGCAGCACTAAAATCCGGAGCCGTTTCTGATGAGCATTCTGCCCAACTGCCCTCACAATCATCCACCGGCTCGTAAGAAGTTTTTCTAGTCACCGTAAACAATCTTATCTCTGGATAATTTGCTGATGCAATAGCCTCCTCTGAACCGGTAACCGGCTGACCCGACCAGCCTTTTAAAGGCATCTCCATATTACTTTGTCCCGAGCATAACCAAACCTCACCTATCAGAATATTTTCAAGTTTTATTTTTGCACTTCCGGTAATGCCAATCTCATAAGGACCCCCAGCTGCCGGGGTAGGGACTTGAAGTTTCCATTTCCCCTGCTTGTTTGTTGTGGTTTTAATAAGTTTATCATACCAGGAAACAGAAACACTTATAGACTGCCCAGGTGTATCCCAACCCCATAAAGGAACATCCTCCAACTGTTGAAGAACCATGTTACTGCCTATAATAGCAGGCAATCTGGTTTGAGATTGTACGCCTATAGCAAGAAAAGCAAACAGACATACCAATGTCAATTTGTGGAAAAGGAAAGACCTGAAGAGCATATGTATTTAATTTAAAGCTTATTCACCCATAACTT
>CAYUNU010000220.1:0-6478 GCA_964446195.1 uncultured Porphyromonadaceae bacterium
GATTGTTGAGTAATACTGATGTCAACCTTATCAGCAAGCAGTGTATCCTGATGTTTCATAAACCTCATGGTATTCATAAATTTCATAGGAATATTAAAAAATTTTTCGGAGGGATGCCAAAATAAGCTACATGAGTTTTCCGTGTAATTTTACATCTTTGTGTCTGTGATTGATACAGTCTCTAAGAAACAAATATCAGGATTTACGGATATCCGGGATTTTGAAATGCTTTTTAAGTCGCATTATCAGAATCTCTGTGCCTATGCCTATCTTTTTCTGAAGGATGCAGATGTCTCAGAGGACACAGTACAGGAAGTGTTTTTTAAGCTATGGAAGAATAGGGAGAAAGTAAATATCGACACCTCTGTTAAATCCTATTTGTTTAGGGCGGTCAGAAATGGCTGTCTGAATGTAATTGAACACATGAAGGTTAAGGAGGGGTATGTTGAAAGCACAGCACTCGGTTTTGAAGGTGATCAGCATACATCAGTTGATCAGGCTATTGTCAATGAGCTGGAGCTGAAAATCAAAGAAACAATCGATCTTTTGCCACCTGAACGTAGGAAAATATTTATGATGAGTAGATATGAAGGACTTAAATATCGGGAGATTGCTGAAGAATTAGGGATATCTGTGAAAACTGTTGAAAATCAGATGTATCAAGCTTTAGGTTTTATGAGGGAGAATCTGAAAGATTATCTCCCATTAATTTTATGGTTAATTTTTTTAAGAATGGGTAAGTGAAAATGGGTTTTGAACTGTCATATCCATAGATACTGAATGAAAGAGGATTCAAGAGATATTGATCAACGGAAGCTTGTGCTTTTTCTTCTTGATGAGATTTCTGAAGCTGGACGCTTTGAAGTGGAAGTGTGGCTCGAAAAATCTCAGGAGAACAGGGATGAATATGCTGCATTGAAAAAAACCTGGGAAGAAACAGGGACGCTGGATAATTTCCCAAGGAAGATTGATGTAGATGATGTTTGGGCCAAATTCGCTGAAAAGTTAGAGGAAGAGATACCAGATGAGAGAATAGCGAGTAGTAATAAAGCTTCGGACATTAAGCACCAATCCAACACTCGAACATTAAAGTTTTTATATGCTGCAGCAGCAGTTCTGTTTTTTACCTGGATATCAATTACTATGGTCCGCTTTATTGAAAATGGAGCATTCAAGCCTGAAGTTAGGTTAGCAAGCTTGGAGCAGGTTGTACAGGATACTTTGACAGACGGATCCATGATCCAGTTAAATGAAAATTCGATTCTTACTATAGCCAAAAAGTTCAATAAAGAAGAAAGGAGTGTTCATCTGGAGGGAGAGGCTTTTTTTGAAGTAAAGCCTGATGTTAGCAAACCTTTTATTGTGGAGACTGATCTTGGAAAAATTAAGGTTCTGGGAACATCCTTCCAGGTGAAAGGAAACCCGGAAACGGATGTGGAAGTGTATGTTGAAGAAGGCCGCGTGGAATTATTGTCTTCAAACGCCGAGGGAAAAGAATCCAGGATAATCCTTACTGCCGGAGAAAGAGGTATTATAACTTATCCTGATGGCGAATTGCGAAAAGGGGAAACAATACAAGCAGATGATCTTTTCTGGGCCAACAAGAAACTTATTTTTGAAGAAACCCGACTATCATTAGTATTTAACCTGCTGAGAAAGCACTATGATGCTGTTATTGAGGTTGAGAATGATCAGATTTTAAAATGCCAGCTCACTGCTATCTTTAACAATGAAGCTATTAATCAGATCCTTGAAGTTATAGCTGTTTCATTTGAACTTAGTGTGGAAAAAGATCAGGATAAATTTCTTATTAAAGGAAAGGGGTGCGAAGATGAACAGTAAGCTTTTCCCTCTGTTGTTTTTATTTTGTTTCTTTTTCCTGACTGCCAAAAGCCAGGAGCCGGTTAATCATTTGAAGAAGGAGATTAGTATTCATTTGGACGAAGCTGAACTAAGGCAGGTATTGCCGAAGATCGGTGAGGCTGCGGATTTCCAGTTTTCATACAATGCAGCTATTATCCCCGGTGACAGTATGGTGGTTGTTGATGCATCCAATAAAAAGGTCGAGTATATTCTAGAGGATTTACTTGGCAGGGGAATCCGTTATAAAGTTCTGGGAAATCATGTAATCCTTCTGGCTGAGGATAATAAGAAAAATCAGAGGACCAACAAAAAGATAAATTATACAATATCAGGATATATCTATGATGCTCTTAGTGGCGAAATTATTTCAGAGGCAAGTATTTATGAAGTTGATGAGAAACTAATATCAGCAACAGATACGCGCGGGTATTATTCATTGACACTTCCTTCAGATCAGGAAAAGAGGATGGTCAGTTATAGTAAAACTGGTTATAATGATACTCTTATTGTGGTTAGGCCAAGCGATCAGGCTTCGATTGATATCCGTCTTTACCCTAAACAAGCTGAGATAAAAGGATCAGGGTTAAAGGCTTTACCTCCTGATGATGTGCATGAAAGAACACTCGTTGCAGCTCTTGTACCTGGTAAGGCCATAATAGCTTCAGAGAATATCCCTTTAATTGAAGAAAGATTCCTGCAGGTTTCATTTTTGCCCTTTGTCGGTAGCAATCATGTTGTTAGTGGTTTGATAACCAATAGGTTTTCCTTGAATATTCTTGCAGGCTATTCAGAGGGGCTTAGAGGTTTTGAGTTGGGGGGGCTGTTTAATATCGACAGGAATAATGTTAATGGGATTCAGATAGGGGGTTTAGGTAATATCGTTGGCAAGGATATCAGAGGGATTCAGGTGGCCGGACTTTTTAATGTTAATGGTGGTTCTCTCGATGGATTGCAGGTTGCCGGGCTGAGTAATCTTGTTATGGATACTATACGTGGTGTGCAGCTGGCAGGTTTTATCAATGCTCTGCGTGGTACTATGTACGGTCCCCAGATATCAGGATTTGCAAATTTCACTTCTGAAAATGTTGACGGGGCTCAGATCTCCGGTTTTACAAACATTGCCTTGAAGGATGTTAGGGCTGGTCAGGTTTCTGGCTTTGCCAATTATGCAAAAGATGTAGGAGGGGTGCAGGCAGCCGGTTTTGCTAATATTGTTTCCGGCACCAATAATGGTATTCAGGTAGCCGGGTTCATGAATTTAGCCAAGGAGCTTAATGGCTATCAATTATCTGTTTTCAATTTTAGCGATACTGTTAGCTCTGGGGTGCCGATTGGATTTTTGAGTTTTGTAAGGAAGGGCTACCATACTGTGGAGTTTTCTACTGATGAGTTTTTTAGGGCTAATATGGCATTCAAAACAGGCGTGAGGAAATTCTATAATATATTATCTGCCGGAATGTCTGAAGATTGGTTTGAAGCTGGCTATGGTATTGGCTCTCAATTACGCTTCTCTGAAAAGTGGAAAATGAGTTTCGATCTGACGTCCTCTTATGTATTAAACCGAGCCAGGCCTGCGGAGAATATTTATATGCATTTTAAATTTTCCCCAAAGCTTGATTTCAAAGTTTTCAAACACCTGACTCTCACTGCAGGGCCAAGTCTGAATTTGTTTGGTGATATAAGTACCACATCATCAGATTATAACAACCCATCACTATTGTTCTCCCACCCATTACAAGGGTTCCCGAATTCTTCATCTGAGATGCAAATGTGGATAGGTGGAACAATAGGATTTAGATTCTAGACAAAAAAATCATTTTTTTTCATTTCCGGATAGGGGTATTTCTTATTACTCCTGTCATCCTTATGAATTTTAACCACATTAAACTGATTTATAATGAAAACAAATGTTAGAAATTACTTATTGAGTGTCTTGGCTGTTTTACCTTTCCTTCTTGTTTCATGCGAGGATGGGTTTTTAGGTGGAATTTCAGGCGAAGGCGAAATCGTAGAGGGAACTCTTGATGTTGATGAATTTGATGGTTTTGATCTGGGTATTGCTGCCGATGTATATGTTAGTCGGGGCGACGAATTTGGAGTAGTTATGGAAGCTCAGCAGAATATCATTGATAATATTAATACTGATAATGTCAGGGATGGTATCTGGAAGATTAAATATTATACCTGGGTAAGGAATTCCAAGTCGATCAAAATATTCATTACACTTCCGGAATTGACGAAGGTTAGTCTTAGTGGTTCTGGTGATATTGTTGGTGACACTCCATTCACCGATATTAATAAACTTGAGGTTGCAATTTCGGGGTCGGGTAAAGTTGATCTTGAAACGGAAAGCAGTGAATTATTCCTGAGAATTTCTGGATCAGGAGATATTTACCTTACTGGCTCTACTGATTTTCTCGACTGCTCCATTTCCGGTTCGGGTGGCATTCATGCTTTTGACATGATGGCCAACCGTGCAGATATCAGTGTTTCGGGTTCCGGAAATACAAGAGTTAATGTTGATGAGTCTCTTGATGTATCTATCTCGGGTAGTGGCAGTGTTTACTATCGCGGGAATCCACAAGTTGATACTCATATTTCGGGTAGTGGTAATGTTAGACACGACCAATAACTTTTTAAATCGAAGAATTATGAAATCGAGGATAATATTTTTAGCAGCTATAGTTATTATGTCACAATCAGTTTTTGCTGATTCTGGTGACTCAACAAGAACAGCACCCTTACATCTAAGTTTTATTACACCTCTGGGTACTAACGGAATGGAATCATGGAATACGACTAATAACCTTTCCGTGAATATGTTTGCAGGGTTTTCGGGTGGATTGAATGGGATAGAATTTGCAGGATTTGCCAATGCTTTGAAAGGTGACATGAAGGGCGTACAGCTTGCAGGGTTTTGCAACAATACTTTTGGAGTTGCAGAAGGAGCAGAAATTGCAGGATTCTGGAATTACAATCAAAAATGGGTGAAAGGCTTTCAGGCAGCAGGATTTGCCAATGCTGCCATAGGCTATGTTGATGGATTTCAAGCCTCAGGATTTGCCAATTATGCTGATGGCGTTTCTTTTGGACAATTTAGTGGATTTGCAAACTTGAGTACAGATAAAACCAGCGGTATGCAAGCTTCGGGTTTTTCCAATGTTGCAGTTGGTGATATGAAGGGTGTTCAAGGTGCTGGATTTGCCAACTTGACTGTTGGTGATCATTTTGGTGTTCAGGCGGCAGGTTTTACTAATGTTACTACGGGCAGAACGAAAGGTATTCAGGCATCAGGATTTCTCAACTACACCAAAAAGCTTAGCGGAGTTCAGGTTGGAGTCTTTAATTATGCTGATTCTGTGGAGAATGGCATGCCTATAGGATTTTTAAGTTTTGTCAAGAATGGTTATTTGGATCTTGAAATTGGAGGTAATGAAAGTCTTTTTGGAACCATTAGTGTCAAAACAGGTGTTAAGCGTTTTTATAACATCCTTTCTGTTGGAGGATCCCTTAGAGGCGATCGATTGCTTTGGGGATGGGGGTATGGAATTGGATCCCAGCTAGCTGTGGCTAAGAGGATGGATATCAGCCTGGAGGCTATTAGTTACCATCTTAACGAGGATGCTTGGTTTTCGGGAGATATTAACCTCTTAAATCGGGCAAGCGCAACGCTAAGTTATAATCTGAATTCCAGATTCTCTGTTTATGCTGGCCCGGCACTTAATGTTTGGCTTTCGAATGTTGACAAGGATGGTGTTCCTTATACCGAAGCACCTCTTGATGCTTGGGCTATGTACAAAAAAGCAAGGAACCGCACTGAAGTCACTATTTATCCTGGACTCTCAGCCGGCATCAGGATTAAGATGAATTAGATTTTTTTTCATAGTAGCGTGGGGATAAATCCCCATACCTTCATGGTTCGTTAAAGGGGCTGCCTCTATTTTTGAGTCAGCCCCTTTTTTATTAAGTTTACTGCTGCTCCCGTTATAACCTGGATCCTTATTTAAGCGACTATGAATGCAATCACAACTAACTCTCTTACCAAATATTATGGTAAATCAAGAGGGGTCATTGATCTGAATTTTTCTGTAGATGAAGGTGAGACCTACGGATTTATTGGACCAAATGGTGCCGGGAAATCTACTACGATCAGGCTTTTTCTGAGTCTTCTTTTTCCAAGTTCGGGTAGCGCCAGTATATTTGGTCATGATATAGTTAAAGAGGACAAGAAGATCAAGCAGATGGTGGGATTTGTGCCCTCAGAAGTAAACTATTATGATTATATGGTAGTTAGGGATCTGTTGGAGTATTCAGCAAGGTACTATAAGGTTAGCTTGAATGGGCATTTCAAAAATCTGGTGGAGGAGCTTGAGATCGACATGGATAAGAAATTTGAAGAGTTGTCGATGGGAAACAAAAAAAAGGTGGCTGTTGTGCAAGCATTATTGCATAGGCCTCGGCTCCTGATCCTGGATGAACCAACTAGTGGGCTCGATCCCTTGATGCAAAGCAGATTTTTTCGCATTATTTCAGAAGAGAATAAAAGGGTACAACCGTGTTTTTTTCTTCGCCTATATTTGATGGGGGTGCGGGATTGGTTCATAGGGGTGCCCTA
>CAYUNU010000221.1:0-2500 GCA_964446195.1 uncultured Porphyromonadaceae bacterium
ACACTGTCCATTACTCTGTTTGCCTCGATTGTTAAGGCTTCTGTCAGGTAGATATCTGTCCCGTGATATTTACCCAAACCGGGGACATCCCATATTTTATCGCCATTCCTGAATTCGGAACTAAAATTATTTTTTCCATAATAGCTCCCTGGTGCTCCTGCTGCATGACCGGCGATGTTCACGTCAAAACCCAGATTCAATGGGTTTTCTCCTGGTGTATCTTTGGCTCCAAAATGTGCTTTACCCACATGAATAGTAGCATATCCAGCTTCTCTTAGTATCATAGGTAAGGTAATAACATGCTTGGCCTTCTCAATTCCGGCTGCGGCACAAATCCCATTTAGGTTCCATTCTGGTGATGTAACTTTTGGATTTGCCCAATCCGGTGATATATCTTTTCTCAGAGTCCAATTCGTTACCATATGTCGTGCCGAATTCATGCCGGTCATCAGGCTAATACGGGTAGGGGAGCATACAGCACAAGCATAGGCCTGTGTGAACTTCATCCCACTCTCCGCCAGAACTTCCATGTTGGGCGTATGATAGCGTTTGTTTAGTTCCGTAATCTCTGTATAGAATGGGACTGATGTCTCTTGCCAGCCCATGTCATCGACAAGGAAAAATACTATGTTAGGTTTATCCTTCGATTCTTCATGATTGCAGCTCAAAAAAGAAATACAAAAAAGTAGAATAGCTAATAATCTTAAGGTATTCATAATCTAATAAGTCAAAGTTAGAATTTGCTGTTTTTTCATAGGTATATCTCCGAAATATCGTATAATCTTTGAATTCTCAGCATCGGTATTTCAGTATTCTGTTTTCAAAAAAATCATTTAAATTTCGTAAAGCTCAGTTATTCAGTGAGTAGCGAAGGGTTAATATAGTGCACTGCACTATTGGCACCCCTTTTGCAATGATACGGTAGATTTCATGGATATAATTGAAATTTAGCGGAACCATTTTTATAGCTGATGAATATATGAAAAATTTATTATTTAGAATAAGTATAAAAAAAGGAAATAGGGGTAACCTTTTTTAGTTTTTCGTATAAATACGTAGAAAGTTAGGAAATCATTTACTTTCTTTCGAATAAGAACCATTTAAGTAGTAACACATCTTGTTTTTGAATGACAGCCTAGGTCGCTGATCTATTGGTTACACTACCACCAATAATCAGATATCAGATTCAATTTGTGTGCTCAAGAACCACAAATAGAGAAGTATGAAATCATTATCTAGAATACAGATAAGAGGGGCGAGCTGGCTAACAATAACACTGGTAGTGGCTCTGCTTTTTCCTGGGCAAGTTGCTGTCTCAAAGGAAGTTCCACTTACCGAAGCTAAGGCGATCGGACTAAGTTTCATAAAGCAAAAAGCTGAAGCAATAAATTATTGCGACAGTTTGGTATTAGTAGAAGGGTTTTACGATAACAATGATATAAATGGATCGACCAATATTGCGAATAATATTTATGTACTTGCAATATATCCCTCTCCGGGTTTCATAATTGTTTCTACTGATGACAGAGTCAAACCGATTCTGGCATATTCATTTAATAGTGATATTAGTGCTGATAATATTTCTCCTGATATGCAGGACTGGATGCAATCTTACTCTGATCAGATTGAGATTGTTGTTGCTCAGGATTTGGCCGCACCTCCGGAGACTGTTAGCCGTTGGGAATCATTAAGAAATGATACTCCGGACAGGACCTTTAAATCAGGTTTAGTTGTTAGCCCACTTGTACAAACAACATGGAATCAGGGTACTTATTATAATGAGAGCTGTCCTTATGACGAGGCAGAGCAAAAGTACACTTATACAGGTTGTGTTGCTACTTGCATGGCACAGATTATGAAATATTGGAATTCTCCTGCTGTTGGGCAGGGATCACATTCATATACTCATTCTACTTACGGTGAATTATCTGCTGATTTTGGAGCGACAAGCTATAACTGGTCTGGTATGCCATCAAATGTAAATAGCTCCAACGAGGCAGTTGCAACTTTGATGTATCATTGTGGTGTTAGTGTTAATATGAATTATAGTCCTGCTGGAAGCGGTGCTTACAACAGCTCTGTTTTGTCAGCCATGCCAAATTATTTTAAGTATTCTAGTGATATTAGTCTTGTTTCCAGATCCAGTTATAACAATAGTCAATGGGATGATTTGCTCCTTGGTGAACTAGCTGCAGGAAGACCAATATATTATACCGGTAGGAGTTCAACCAGCGGGCATGCTTTTATTTGCGATGGCTACGATGGTTCCTATTATCATTTTAACTGGGGATGGGGAGGATATGCAGATGGGTATTTCTCAATAGATAATCTCAATCCTGCAACCAGGACTTATAATGATAGTCAGCAAATAATTTATAACATCAAGCCGGATGGTATCAATGAACAACCTGTGTTGAGTTTGCAGCCATCATCTCGGAGTGTTGGTGCTACTGCCAGCAGTGTGACATTTTCAGTATCTAATACCGGAACAGGCACGATG
>CAYUNU010000221.1:2600-3755 GCA_964446195.1 uncultured Porphyromonadaceae bacterium
AATGATCTAAGAATTCCTGAATCAACTGATCCAGGCAGCTGGTATTTTATCATCAGTTTAGATTCGGATCAAGAGGTAGAGGAAGACGATGAAACTAATAATATCGCAGTAGGACAATTTGTTGTTAGTGAGCCCAATAAGCCTGATGTTTATGTGACTAGCTTAAGTGTAAATCCAGAGGCTGTAGAGCCAATGGGGAGTATTGAAGGGCACTTTATCCTTGGAAATGCCGGTTTAGCTGATATGCCAGCCAGTCATTACCGATATGCTATCTCAAACGATGCATCTTATTCGGATGATGATTACATCGTTTCCTATGAAGCACTGGCTGCAATGGATGCTGAGTCGGAAAACACTAATGGCAGGACAGGTGATATTCAATTGCCCGAAAGAATTGGGGAAGGTGATTGGTTTCTCGTTGTATTCCTTGATAGTGATACCGAGGTAGAAGAAGAAAATGAAAATAACAATACTGCTGCTGCTGAGTTTACGGTTGTTAATCAGGATTTGCCTGATGTTTATGTTGGTAATCTGACAACAGCACCGGTGGTGGTTGAGCCAATGGCTTATATCGAAGGACATTTTGTTCTTGGAAATTCCGGAGCAGCAGACATGCCTGCCAGTCATTTTCGTTATGCCATTTCCAGTGATGCATCTTATTCGGAAGATGATTATACAGTTTCCTATAGCTCGCTTGCCGCAATGGATGCAGGAACAGAAATTACAAATGGCAGCACCGGAGATTTTCAAGTTCCGGAAGCTATTGGTCTGGGCGACTGGTACCTAATAGTGATGCTTGATTCTGATGCCGAGTTTGAAGAGGAAAGTGAAACTAATAATACTGCTGCAGTGAAGTTTACTGTAGCAAAGCCTGATTTATATGTGTCATTTGGAACTGTTAATACTCCTAGCCCTTCACCAGGCGACTATTTCAGTATCGATATTGAAAAAGGTAATCAGGGAGGAATGGCCTCAGTTCCGGGGTTCGCTATAACCGTCAACGTCCTCTACACGTCCAAGAAGGTCACTATTCACGATGGCGAGATAGCTTATCCTGCCATTGACAATCTCAACGATCTGGCAGCTATCCAGGCAGCCCTGACCTACAACGACGCGGTGACCTTCACCCCGGATGCCAATGCCACTCATCTGCCT
>CAYUNU010000221.1:3765-6466 GCA_964446195.1 uncultured Porphyromonadaceae bacterium
TATATTCTTTCCAGGGATAATACTATCTCAGGTGATGATGAGGTATTGGAAGAAGGCAGTCCTACCGAAAGTTGGGCATCCGGATACAATCAGACTTATGAGCTTAATGATTTAAGAATACCTGAAAATGCAGGTCAGGGACAATGGTATTTCATTGTCAGTCTGGATGCAAATAATAATATTAATGAACTTAACGAGAACAATAATATTGCTGTTGCTCAACTTACTGTTGTTAGTCAGGCAAAACCTGATGCATACATATCTAATCTAAGTATCTCTGCAGATGTTGTTCAGCCGATGGCTAGCATTGAAGGCCTTTTCGAAATTGGAAACGCTGGTGAAGTAGAAATGCCTGCCAGTCAGTTCCGCTATGCTATTTCCAAGGATGCTGCATATTCTGGTGATGATTACATAGTGTCATCAGGAGAACTTAGTAGCATGGGTGTAGGATTCCAAAATACAAATAGCAGTACAGGTGATCTTCAATTACCATCTAATATTGGTTTAGGTGAATGGTATTTGATTATCATGATCGATTGCGATACCGATATCGATGAGGAAAATGAAGGTAATAATCAAGAAGTAGTAAGATTTATAGTGGCTATGCCTGATTTGTACATCACCTTTGGCAATGTGTACACTCCAAGTATTGCTCCTGGGGATTTATTCCGCCTGGATATTGAGAAAGGAAATCAAGGAGGGTTGGCATCTATACCCGGACTTGTTAAGTATGTGCTTTCGAGTGATAATGTTGTTTCGGGTGATGATATTATTCTTGAAGAAGGTAGGCCTTCTGAAAGTTGGGCAGCCGGTTTCAACCAAGATATGAGTTTAATGATTTAAGGATTCCAGAATCAGTTGAGGAGGGAGTATGGTACTTCATCGTATGGCTGGACGCTGAATCTGAGATTGATGAGATTAATGAAGGGAATAATATTGCTGTTACACAATTTACTGTAGTCAGTAATGATATGCCGGATGTTTACGTAACAAACCTTAGTACCACTCCTAATGTGGTGCAGCCTTTATCTTTTATTGAGGGTTTATTCGAGATAGGAAATTCCGGTAAAGCCGAAATGCCTACCAGTCATTATCGCTATGCGATTTCAAAAGATGGCTACTATTCTGGTGATGACTATACGATTTCATATAATGAGCTGACTGGCATGAATGCTGGGTATGTTAATAATCAAGCAAGTACTGGTGATTTCCAACTGCCGGAAAATATAGGTGTTGGTGATTGGTATCTTTTAGTAATGCTCGACTGTGATGCTGAGATTGATGAGGATAATGAAGGTAACAACATGGCCGTTGCAGAATTTAGTGTTGCAAGTCCTGACCTGTACGTTAACTTTCAAACTGTGTATACTAATTCAGTAATGCCTGGTGATCTGTTTCGTGCAGATATTGAGTATGGAAACCAGGGACAACTTGCATCTTTGCCAGGTAAAATCAAATATTTCCTTTCCAGAGACGAAATAGTTTCTTCTGAGGACTTGGTACTGATGGAGAGTAACCCTCAATTAGCTTGGGCGGCTGGGTATTACCAGCAATATGAGTTAAATGATTTAAGGATGCCTGAAACTACTGAGGGTGGTATTTGGTTCATAATTGCCAGCGTAGATAATGATGAAGAGATCAATGAGGTCATAGAAGATAATAATATAGCATACGTACAAGTCGTTGTTAGTCCAACTCAACCAGTTCTAGTTTTAAGCGAGTCGAGAATGGCACTAGCTTACCAGGCAGGAACAACCTCATTCCAGATTAGTAATTCGGGAACTGGTAATCTGACCTGGAGCTTGTCTGTCGTTGAGGGGAGAGAATGGTTACAAATAGAAAACGACGAGACCTCAGGATCAGGTGAAAAAACTATCGTTTTGAATTATGATATCAATTCTGGATGTGATAGCAGAAATGCAATACTACAGATTCAATCTAATGCAATAAATAGCAGTGTGACTTCTATTTCTATTACCCAGGAGTCTGATCCTACTCACGTTGTTGACCTTGCGATTTATGATTTTACTGCAGAGCTGAATTGTCCACAAGTATCTGTTAATGTGTCGATCAATAATATTGGAGGGTGCCTTTCTCAAGGTACAAAAGTTGAGTATTTCCTTTGTTCTTCTGCTTCATGCACTAATCCTTTGAGCTTTTTAGGGTCGAGTGATTGCGACCCTATCCTCAATGGGGAGAGTTTAACTATTCAGGAATGTATTGTCCTTGATGGTATTGAGGATGGAACATATTTTCTGGCTGCAAAGATTGATCCTAATGATGAGGTATTTGAGAATAATGAGGAAAATAATGTTTCCTTCTACGAAATTAGTATTAACTCCACAGGTATAGAAAAGAACTTGTTGGAGAAAGCTCTTACTGTTTATCCAAACCCAACTAGTGATTGGGTGACTGTTTCATTGGATGGTTCAAATAGCCCTAGTGGTAGATTGACAGTAGTTGATCAGGTGGGCAGGGTCGTTGATCAGTTTGTTATTGATGAACTTTTATCCTGGGAGATTATTATAGATACCAGAAAATGGGATGCTGGAATTTATTCATTATTACTTAATGCAGGAGACGAGCTTGTTTATAGGAAGCTTGTGGTAAGATAGGTGCTTAATCTTTCTGCGAAAGTGGTAAACCTTTTTTATTCCTGATTGTCATGCTAGTCGTAATTTATGACTAGCATGACTAATTT
>CAYUNU010000222.1:0-6420 GCA_964446195.1 uncultured Porphyromonadaceae bacterium
TCAATTTGCCTAATTATACTTGGCAAACAAACAATGATCAAGGTGAGTTTTATAGCTTTAATAATGATGTGCAAAAGTTGAATTATGGTGGACTGTATACCTGGGATGAAGCTATGGATTACAAATATAAGGCAGGTGTGCAGGGATTGTGTCCTCCGGGATGGCATATTCCTGAGATAAGTGAATGGAATGAAGCACTAAAAATTTTTCCTGATAAAGGCATAGACCTATTATATTATTTAGGTCCCCAATCACCATCAGGATTTAATTTGGAATTCTATGGAATGATGAATTTTGTTAATCCGGGGGATTCGACTGTGGGGTACTATTACGATGGATCAACTGTGGCATATTGGTGCTCCGACAGACCAATAAAAATCCTTCAGAATCCTGATGAAAACATTAACAGGATAGTGTTTCGCAGGAACTACTGGAGCATAGTTTATCATTTATACAGGAGGGCCGATCACTCAATCCAGGATCCGTTGTATACCTATGCCAGCTATGTTAGGTGCTTTAAAAATCAATCCTTGGATACAAGGGAATAGTTCATGAAAAGCTTTCTATACATATTATCCCTTATAGCCCTGGCCGGCATTGCAAGCTGTGAGTCGGAATTTAATCCTATACTGGCAGCCGACCCGGTTCCAGTAGTCTATAGCTTAATTGATAACTCCGACACAGCACACTGGGTTAAGATTTCCAGAACATTCATAATGAACAAAGGTGTATCAACAGAGAATATTTCAACAGATTCACTGGGTTTTCCTGGTGTAAGGGTTTTTCTTGAGAGATGGAATGGGGATTATATTTATGACAGAGCTGAATTGCTCGACTATGAATTACCTAGAGTACCCGGACTATTTCCGGCGAAGCCAAATTTTCTTTACTACCTTCCAAAAAATGAAAATACAATGGGCTTGTTTTCTGATCCAAACCCTAACGATGTTGTGAAATTAATCATCGACATACCAAATTTACCAATAGTTTACTCCCAGGCAGTTTCTCAAAAACCTATTAATGTAACAATTCCCAAAAAGGACGGTGATAAGCCCTATCTGTTTGGAGAAAAAGTTTGGGAAGTTAAATGGAATACATCTGCATACTACACCGAATTGTTTCTTGAGCTTTGTTATTTCGACCATTACACCGACTCCGTGGCGCCAAGGTCCACTATCTGGAGGGAATTTCATAGTATTCCTCCTTCTGAAGAATCTAAATATATTGAACCAATAGGAGGGCAACATCTGATGGTAAGGATCGCTGCAAACATGGATAAACCTGGCAGCCAGGTAAGATACAGGAGCTTTGATCGGATTAATATCTATTACTACAGCGCTGATGAGAATGTGTATACTAACAATGTCACCAGTCAGATCAAGTCCATCGATCAAACAGGCATTCAGTTTAACAACATTGTCAATGGGCTTGGCCTTTTTGGAACCAGAAGCCGGGCAGAGCGATGGTTTATTCTTGGCTTTGTAGAAATGGACTCACTATGTAAAGGACAATACACGAAGGATTTGGGCTTTATACAATGGTAAAAGAAGTGGCTGTCTCAAAAGTTGAGGCAATATCTGCCATTCTTAACTTTTGAGACAGCCACCTTGGGGAGCTTATCTTAGCGAGGCCTTAGTAAAAATATGTTCTGGGATATCCACATTAAATTGGATATCAGTAATAATAAATTCCGTTCCATCTCCTCTTTTAAGCATATCCTTATAGTGGATTTTGGTTGGGAACCATCGACCTGCTATTTTTTTCACATCTGACAACTCTGTTCTTTTTAGAAGCTTTCCCCCTTTTGCATAAAGCTCCTCTTTCAAAGGCACCAATCTAACTTTATCGATCCATTGTTTTCTCCCAAAATAAGCAACATCAGAGACATTTGCAGTCAGTTTAATAATATAACAATCAACTCCGTCAATCTCTTCTGCTCCAATTAATTCAGCATCATATATATCAGTTAGTTTTCTGTCCTCCATCATATCCTCATAAGAGAGATCTGAACCCATCACTGATTGTCGAAGCATATGTCCGGAAATCTGAATAATACGATCAGTCGAAGGAGAATACATCCAGAGTTGGTCATCCAGCTTAAGCATTTTAGTGCCCTTTTCTCTTGCAGGAGCCAGATATTCAGAAAAGGATTGATTATCGCCTGCTGTCCATGATTTCATCTCCATAGAACGAGATCCACGAGCTGAATGCACAATCATCTCTGAGGTATAAACCCTGTTTTTGGAAGACATATTTTTGTCAATCTTATCAAGAATTTGCTGTGCGGTGGGATCTTGAGCAAAGCCCATTGAATAGATCAGTAATCCGCTCAATATTAATATTGTTCTCATGCCTCTAATTCTTTAAATAGTCTTGCTGTTTTTCTCTTATATATACCAATACCTGCGAGCATTGTACCAACCACAGTTGCCAAAACGCCGGGAATAAAGCCAATGTAATAGGCTTGAGGAGTTACCCTGCTTTTTAGAACTGAGGGCATCATCATTGTATTGTTTTTCATCATACTGGAAATATCTATCCCATTATTTTGCATCCAGTAGGAAAGAGATAGCCCAATTGCTGCTCCGATAACACTCCCAATGACACCAATCAATACCGACTCAATTATCAGGCTTCTATAAACATGCCCCTTAGTTTCTCCCATGGCCAGTCGAACACCAACTTCGCCATATCTTCTCAAACCACCCAACAGACCAGCGTTCCATAGCACCACCGACATTGCCATGATGAAAATCCCGATGATTATCCCGCCCATGTTATCAGCATATTCCAACATACTGCTAAAACCAGCACCATCGTTAAGGGTTTCAGCTATTGGGGAGTATGGATCTTCTATTTTACTGTGTTGTTCATTAAAGCTTATAGCAAATTCGATAGCCTTTTCATTATCGTACCGTCCGTCATTGAAGTATCCAAGAAGCTCTCCTGCACCATCAGGCATATCCAAAGCAATTCTTGCATCCTCTATATCAACAACTATCGCTCCTTTATCCAAAGCCGCAGTTCCGAAGCGGACCGTACCGGCCATTTTAAAATTATAAAATGCCATACCCCCCAGAGATGTTGAACCTAGTAGAGTAAGCTCTTCACCAACTTTGACATCGAGCTTTTGTGCAAAATCTTCACTCAATAAAACCTCTCCGGAATATTGAGGTATTCTACCCTGCACCAAAGAAGAGCTAAGGTTTAGTCGATCTACTTCCTTTGAATCAGGACTCAATAAATCAACGGCCCAACCAACCCCAGGACCTTGTGAGCGTGTTTCGCCATTTTCATCCGGAATATCGATAAGACCGCCAAAACGAATCCGTGAAACCCACTCCATATCAGGATAATTATCTTCGAGATCATTAACCAGCTTAGAAACTTCAAATAAAGCCAGATCATTTGGCATTTGATCCTTTTCATCGGCATATGCATTAGTCATGATTCGCACATGCCCAGTGGTAAACTTAGCGTTCAGATCAACCATATCTGTCATTACACCACCTAAATAGCCATGCATAAAAACAGTCAGCATTACCCCAATAACAACAACAATAATGGGTAATAGACTTCTGTGACGGTCTCTTAACAGACCTTTAAATAGAAATTTTATCATTGTACTTTCCCCCTTATTGCATCTGTTGGTTTTAATTTGGATATCTTCCTGGCAGGTATATAGCTAACAATGGTAGCAGCAAGCAAAACAAATGCTATTGTTCCTAATATTAATCCGATAGTGTATTGTGGGATTATGCTATCGGCAATTGCCATTCCAAAATCATCAGTTGACTCAGGTATTGGGATACCAGACTTAGCCATTTTTATAAATAAAGGAGCACCGTAGGCCGCACCTAAAATTGCGGCTAATACTGCATGCATTGCACCTTCGAGCGTAAACAACCGAACAACCTGTCCTCTTGTCATACCGAGAGCTATTTGTGTTCCTATCTCCCTTTGCCTGCGAAAAATCGACAGAATTTGAGTATCAAAAATCGCCAGCATGGCCAGAAGGAGCAGAATAACATAAAACACAGATGTACCAATTGATTTTGACTGGATTATTTTTGTAATCTCCTCTGTCAGATAATCAAAATCCTTATAAACAAAATCGCTGCTCATTATCTCCAAATTCTTATCAAAGGGAGTGATAATAATTGTGGCTTCATTTCCCAGCTGTAACATTTCCTGAAGATTATCCAGAGGAATCCATATATGTCCGGCATCCACGCTAGGAACATTGCAATTAAAAATTTCAGTAATGATAATATCTCTGGCATCAAAAGTCCCATTGGCATCTCGCCACCTCATAGTTACGAAATCTCCTTCTTCGAGCTTGTTTCGTTTAGCCATTCTTTTTCCAATAATTGCAGGAATATTTTCTCCCCCTCCTTCCATTGAAGCTGTTGGCAATTTAAGAACTGTTTGATTTTTATTAATTCCTTTCAGAATAACAGACTGCACCCTACCTTCAGGATAAATAGAGGCGGTTGTTACCAAGACAGTTGCAAGCTCTCCCGAAGTCGCTTCCTGATTAAATTCAGAAGGTATTTTTGCATGACTGTTTTCCAGTGTAAAAGGATCGTAAGGATCATATTCTTCATGCCAGTACTGGGAAGAACCAGTATCCCAGACTTTCATATCCCCTTTGGCTTGATTGTTCCATCCATCCAGCATCCCATTCATGAAAATGATCATGACGTATGCGAGAGAAAGAACAAAAACATTTAACCAGGTTCTTAACCCGGCGCCCAAAAGGTTTTTTATAGCTAATTTAATCGCGAGCATTTTTAATCACCTTTCTACTTTTTTATTATTTCATCGGCAGCTACCTTGCCGTCATTCAAACGAATGATTCTTCTTAAATATCCTATAACCTTCTCATCATGAGTAGCAAACAAAAAGGTTGTACCAAGGCTTTTATTCAATTCAAGCATAGTTTGCAGTATATGGTGTGAGTTATCAGCATCAAGGTTTGCAGTTGGCTCATCAGCAAGAACAATCTCAGGTCGTTTTACCATAGCTCTGGCGATTGCTACCCGCTGGCATTCGCCACCCGATAACTGCCCAGGCTTTGATTTATGTCTGTCGGCTAAACCAACCCATTCGAGAGCCTCCATCACAGCCTTTTTCCTTTCGGAAGCTGATTTTTTTAGAAGCAACAGTGGGAATTCCACATTTTCATATGCTGTATATACAGGCAGGAGGTTATAGGTTTGAAAAATGAAGCCGATACTCTCATTTCTAAGGTAAGCAGCCTCCTTGTGACTCAATGCAGAGATGGCCTTGTCGAGGACCAGAGCTTCACCCTGGCTAGGCACATCTAGTGAACCAATAATATTAAGCAGAGTTGTTTTTCCAGATCCACTTGGACCAACCAAACCCGAGAATTCCCCCCCTCTAATACTAAGGCTGATTCCCTTTAGAGCTTGAAATTCACGTTTCCCCATAGGAAAGCTTTTTGTAAGCTCTGTTAATTGAATTTTTACGTCTTTTTCCATTGTTTTAATGATTATAAACAAACATTAGTTGAATCCCTTTACCAGCAAATATGTTGGGCTCATCTAGATTCTGATAGATTTGAAAACTATCAGGGTTCCAAAAGCCCATTAAATAAAAGCTCCATTTATCGTAAACCATCTGCAGATTAAGGAAACGGTACCAGGATGAATTGGTCCAATCATAATAAACCATTGCTGATAGATTGTGAAACATAGTTAGTGGGTAGCTTAGTGAAACAGCCGAAAAGTTTAGCCCATCAGCCTTCTCTAAAATCTTGTCGGACTGCCCATAATAGAATTGTTCTGCAATAGCAGTTAGCCCATTTCCAATGCCAAAAGTATAATCAGCTCCTATGGTGATTTTTCTACTGAACAAGCCCATCCCCAGTTCAGGGAAGGCAGATGAATAATCAGCCTTATCAACACTCGTTTCAAACCATAAGCCTGCTATTAAATCCCATTTACCATCCAATCCCAATCTGAATTCCGGAATTGCATCATCAGATTCAGGCACCAGGAAATCTATAGCCGCTTCCCTTGGATCAATCTGTCGATAATGACCGGAAAGAGCTATCTCCCCCGGACCGGCAAGTAGCTGAAATCGTCCGCCAAACTCAGGCTGCCATTTCCATGTCGAGAACTGCTCCCAACCCTTAACTTGCTCATTTCCAATAAGCCCCCAAACCCACAGGTTTGCATTATTTAAGAAATAATATCTAAATAAAGCGCCATAAACACCATCCGTCAATCGCAAAGGATCACGTGGATCCATCTTATCAAACCACATCAGTGGCCTAAGCATGGTGGCACTTCCGAAATTCATTTTCTGCAAACCCAGGCGCAATTCAGCCTGATCACCAGAAATACTACCCCATGCCCTATAAGGTTTTATCCTGATTTTACCATTTATTGAATC
>CAYUNU010000223.1:0-6399 GCA_964446195.1 uncultured Porphyromonadaceae bacterium
ACAAGCCCATTATTGGAATGCAAATTATTAACGGTCTGGAAAGAGATGGTAAAGTATGGAGCGGCAAAAAAGGAATTCTCGACCCCGGTAATGGGAAGTTTTACAATGTGAAAATATGGGCTGAAGATGCCAAAACACTCACTGTCAGAGGCTCGATCGGACCAATAGGACGAAAACAAACATGGCATAAGGTTGTTGAATAGATCTCAGACTTAAGTTTTAGTATAAAAAAAGAGGCCTACAATAATGCGGGCCTCTTTTTATTTTCTATATCAGTGATTATCTGAACCTGAAACGTCCCTGACCTCCATTAATGGGATTGGCGTCCAAGGCCCACATTCCTCTTCCATGAGTTGCGATCACGATAATATTGTCTCTTGGATGAACAATCAAATCGTGAACATAAGTTGAAGGTAAGTCACCCAAAACAGACCATGATTCACCATCATCCTTGCTCACAAAAACACCATTGTCCGTTCCAACATAAAGTATTCCAGCTCTTTTTGGATCTTCACGAATAACATTTACTGTACCGGCAGGAATATTGGCTGAAATATCCTTCCAGGTTTCTCCATAATCCTCAGATTTCCATACATAAGCAGCAAAATCATCATTTCTTTTTCCATTTTGAGTAACATAAACTGTCCCCATATTATATTTTGATGCAACTGCCCTGCTAATCCATCTATCAGGAATTAATCCTGATGTAATCTCTGTCCATTTTTTACCCCCATCTTTGGTAACATGCAAACGACCATCATCTGTCCCGGCATAGATCAGCCCAAATTTAATAGGTGACTCAGAGATTGTGAAAAGTGTTTGATAGGGTATATCTCCCAATTTGGCAGGATCATTATAGCTCAAATCAGGGCTGATCTTCTCCCATGTATCACCCATATCCATTGACCTGAAAACACATTGCATACCATGATAAAGAATATCAGGATTATGGGGTGAGAGAATAAATGGAGCAACCCACTGCCCTCTTAATGGATCTTCATCTTCATAAACCTTCGGCAAAATATTCTTTCTCTCACCTGTTGCCAGATTTGTTCGACTAATTGATCCATAAAACCCGGCCGAATAAACAATACTTGGATCCCTTGGGTCGATAACATGACTGCTGCCTTCCCCACCGGGAGCTCCTTCCCAGTCAGTTGCAGGAATTCTATCCCTACCCCTGGATAAATCAACTACTCCCCTACGACTACCATGATCCTGGATTGACCCATAAACCCTAAAAGGCTCGTCCATATCATACCCTAGGTTAAAGAATTGAACTGCCGGAAGATTATTTGTATTTTGTTTCCAGCTTTTGCCGCCATCATAAGAGATTACTACCCCACCATCATTGTTGTTAACAAGATAGTCTGAGTTATTTGGGTCAATCCATAAGCCGTGATGGTCACTGTGCATTCCCCTTAAACTCTTAAAAGTTTTTCCTCCATCTTTGGAAACATGTAAACCAAGCCCCATCGTGTAAATGGTATTCTCATCATTGGGATCCACTCTAATCTGGGCAAACACCCATCCATACGTAGAAGAATGACGTTCCATATATGACTTCATCTCAGGAGTTTGTCCACTGGTTTGCTTCCAGGTTTTGCCTTTATCATCCGAACGATAAACAGTTGCTCCTTTAATAATGCCACCTTTAGGACGACCATAAGAGTCTGTTTCATTGCCATCGCCAATTATCCTTGATATTTCATAATTATCAACAAATGCATACACAACTTTTGGGTTAGAACGAGCTATATCGATACCTATTCTGCCTCTGTATTTAGCTTCAGGCAAGCCTTGATTAATCTTCTCCCAGCTCTTACCTCCATTTGTAGTTTTCCATATCCCCGAATTAGTATACCCAGGCTCTGCCCTGGGATCATTCCACTTCAGACGTATTCTTTGCCAAGTGGTAGCATACAAGGTATTGGGGTCTTTGGGATCCATGATCAAATCATTTGCGCCAGTCATGTCATCAACATAAAGAACCTTTGCCCAGGACTTTCCTCCATCAGTAGTTTTATAAACACCTCTTTCCTCGTTTGTAGTCCACTCATTGCCGCCGGCAGCTACATAAACAATATCAGTGTTTTTGGGATTTATGACGATCCTGGCTATGGTATTGGTACTCTCCAGTCCCATATTTTTCCAGGTCCCTCCCCCATCAGTAGATTTATAAATACCACAGCCCGCATGAGAGCTCCTGAAAATATTCGGTTCACCGGTACCAACCCAAACAACCTCCTGATTTTTTGGATCTAGCTCAATTGCACCTATCGAAGTAGTAACTTCATTCTCAAAGATAGGATCCCAACTCACTCCCTCATTTGTAGTCTTCCATACTCCACCGGAAGCAGTTGCAACATAAATAGTGTAGTTATCACCTTTTGGCTGAACAACTGCCACATCAGTGGCTCTACCGCTAGTATTCATTGGACCAAGTAATTGCCAATGCTGATCCTTAAACTCAGAGCTGGCTTTTAATTCCTGATGTTTTTTAAACAACTCAAGCCTCTCCTTACCATTTTTGACAGGTGCTTTTTGAGCAAATGTTTTCAAATCGGTGCCAACTGCAAATATGATTACGGCAATCAACAGCCCAATAAGCTTTCTATAATTATTCTTCATATCATTAGTTTTAATATCGTTGCGTCATTACTAATATTTACCTCCTTGGAAATCGAGATCCCCTGCTACTAACAGAGTTCATATCCAAAGCAAACATTCCTCTTCCATGTGTGGCAATAACCATAATATTGTCTCGTGGATGGATAATCAGATCATGCACATAAGTTGATGGTAGATCACCCAGAACCTCCCAGCTCTTCCCCCTGTTCTTAGAAATGTAAACGCCAATATCTGTTCCAACATAAAGAATATCAGGATTAATAAGATCTTCGCGAATAACATTCACAGGACCAATAGGAATATTTGCAGAAATATCTGTCCAAGTCTTACCATAATCAACTGAGGTCCACAGATAAACCTGAAAATCATCATCTCTTTTCCCATTCTGGGCCATATAAACACGCCCCATCTCATATTTTGACGCCACAACTCTGGAAATCCACTTATCCTTTGGTAACCCGCTAAGTATCTCTGTCCATTCTTCGCCACCATTCTTTGTGACATGAAGCCTCCCATCATCCGTACCGGCATATATAAGACCATACTTAATAGGAGATTCCGATATAGCAGATATTGTTTGATACGAAATATCCCCTATTTTATTTAAATCATTATAAGTTAAATCAGGAGATATCCTTTCCCAGGTACTCCCCATATCCTTTGATCTGAAAACATACTGCATTGCATGATAAATAATATCCGGATTATGAGGTGAAAGAATAAACGGGGCAACCCATTGACCTCGCAAGGGTTTTTCGCCCTCATCCATTACTGGCAGAATATCTTTTGATCTGCCACCTTTACCAAGATCTGAGCGGCTTAAGCTCCCATAGAATCCACATGAATAAACAATATTAGGATCCCTGGGATCAACAGCGTGGGTTGATCCTTCACCGCCAGGAGCACTCTCCCATTCCACAGGGGGGATATTGTCTCTACCTCTATTGAGCTTAACTTCCCCGCTAAATGAAAAATGATCCTGAACAGAGCCATAGACCTTAAAAGGATCACCCATATCATAGCCAACATTATAAAACTGTATCACAGGGATGTCAATAAAATGCTTCCAATTATCTCCGCCATCATAACTTACATAAACACCTCCATCATTACCACTAAGCATATAATTCGAATTCTGGGGATCAACCCACAGAGCATGATGATCCATGTGAATGCGGCTTTCACGCTTAAAAGTCTTTCCCCCATCTGTTGAAGTATTCAAAAACAAACCCATAGTGTAAATCTTGTTTTCATCTTGAGGATCAACCCTTATCTGACTGAAAACCCAACCATATGTACCGGAATGGCCCTCCATATATCCCTTCATTGCTTTCGACTTACCGCTCATTAGCTCCCATGCTTCACCACCATTAGTAGTTTTATAAACAGCAGCTCCCTTAATAACATCTGCCCTGGGACGTCCATAAGCATCTGTCTGGCCCTCTTTGGCTTTATAAGCGATCTCGTAATTGTCCAATAATATATAAAGAACCTGGGGATTGGAAGGAGAAATATCTATACCAATCCTACCACGATGCTCAGGAACAGGAAGTCCTGTGTTAATCTGCTTCCAGTTTTGCCCACCATCCGTAGTTTTCCATATACCGCTTCCACTATATCCCGCATATGTTCTTGGATCATTCCATTTCTTCCTGATCCTTTGCCAGGTACAGGCATAAAGAGTATTTGGATCAGAAGGATCCATGACCAAATCGTTTGCCCCTGTCATATCATCAATAAAAAGAATCTTTTTCCAGGTCTTTCCTCCATCAGTCGTTTTATATACTCCGCGATCAGGATTGGTTGTCCATTCATTTCCTGATGCCGCAACATAAACTATATTAGTGTTATCAGGATTAATAACAACCCTCCCAATAGTATTGGTGTTCTCCAATCCCATATTCTTCCAGCTATCCCCGCCATCAGTGGTTTTATAAATACCACAACCGGCCATGGAGCTTCTGAAAATATTGGCCTCCCCCGTTCCAACCCAAACAACATCTGGATTTTTTGGATCGATAGCCAAGTCGCCAATATCGGTAGTCACCTGATCATCGAAAGTCGATTCCCAGCTTATACCCTCATTATCTGTTTTCCAAACTCCACCGGAAGCAGTGGCAACCCATATAGTGTAATTCTCGCCTTTTGGCATAACAGCCTCAACATCAGTAGCCCTACCACTGAGGTTTGTTGGCCCTAGAAACTGCCAATGGAGATCAGAATGTTCAGAATTTTTTTTGAGTAAAAGATGCTTATTAAAACGCGACAAACGATCCTGCCCTTCTCTTACCGGTGATTTCTGCGCTGAGCAAATCCCAATTATAAATAGGGAAAGAAAAAGAAATGTAATTTTTTTCATAATGGCTTATTTATTTGATATAGGTATAATCCTACTTCAAATGTAAACCAGTAATAAGCCTAAACGAAAAAGAAAGTATTGATTTAAGGAATTTTAACAATTACCTCTTTTTCGATAATTGAAATCTCAACTCCCCGGCATTAACCAAATCTTCATGACTAATAAAGTAGGATGAACTTTTCTCTCCTTTTCTTCCAGAACTGTAACCTTCATGCTTTACTGCCCTAACATAGGGATATTCTTCCGGGTTCCTATCGGTAGATATTACAAGCTCCCCTTTGGCATAATATTTCTCATCTAATTTTATCCTGATTTTATCAAAAACGGGTGTAGTGAGAGCGTACTCCGCTTTACCAGGGCAAATAGGGTAAAATCCCATCATGCTATACATAAGCCATGCAGAAAGAGTACCAGCGTCATCATTTCCCGGTAGACCACCCGCTTCAGTGGAAAAATAATTGCGAATACAATATTGAATATATTTTTGTGTCTTCCACTCAGATCCCTTTATATAGTTGAAATACCAGGGATATCCAATATCAGGTTCATTAGTCATGTCGAATAAAGAATCCTTAAAGCTCTTTTCCAGCCTGGATTCAAATACTTTAGCACCACCGGATAATTCTATTAAGTTCTGAACTGCATGAGGCAAGCTGAATGAATAGTTCCATGATGTCCCTTCATGAAAACCATGGGATGGCTCAAAGTTATCACCCATAAGAGGATCAAAGGGCTCCATGAACTTGCCATCTTCTCTCACAGGACGGAGTAGTCCATACTCCGGATCAAAATACTTAACATATCCATGCGACCTCTCCTCCAAAATTTCAGCTTCTTTGTCATACCCTTTTACTCTGGCAAATTCCGACAAACTCCAGTCTGCTATATAATATTCAACTGCTTGCGATACTGAGTTATCAAAATCACGGGTAATTGGAACATAATGGTTCTTTATGTAAAAATCATTATCCTTACGAACACTATTTTGAGCTGAAGGAGCAAAAGCATTATGCGACATTGCCTTCCAGGCCAGATCAGTATCAAAATCTGTCAGGCCTCTCATATAAGTATCAGAGATCACAACAAGCGAAGGATCACCTTCCATCACATTAAATTCCTGCCCGGCAAACTCCCACTTTGGTAAGGAGCCACTTTCTTCATACATGGCTAGCATAGAATTAACCATTTCCAACTGCTGCTGCGGAAACAACAAAGACTTCAATGGATGCAAAGTCCTGTATGTATCCCATAATGAAAACATTGTAAACCTGTCACCCTTTTCCCATTTCAGTGTATTACCTTCTCCCATAGAAGGATATTCTCCATTCACATCCTGAAAAATATTAGGATGTAATAAGGTATGGTAAAAAGCTGTGTAAAACATCTCCTTATCCTCTTCTGAACCACCT
>CAYUNU010000224.1:0-6392 GCA_964446195.1 uncultured Porphyromonadaceae bacterium
GGATTAAAGATATTATTATCCCTCAGGGTTTAGCAGATGCAATGAGTAAAGAAGCGCAAGCGGAAAGAGAGAGAAGAGCACGAGTTATTTTGGGAACGGCCGAAACGGAAATAGCTGAAAAATTTTCTCTTGCAAGTCAACAATATATTAATAATCCTGTGGCGCTTCATCTACGTGGCATGAACATGTTATTCGAAGGTCTGAAGGAAAAAGGCTCAATGGTTATTGTGCCAAGTTCTGCCCTTGATTCAATGAATTTAGGAGCTATGGGAGGACTAGTTTCCTTGGGAAAAAGTAACGAAAAATAGATTTTGTTCATCTTTTGTTAAAATGCTAAAAGTGATACATCTTACGGAGGTCGATGGATTTTACTTCGTTTGTTCCATTTACTGGTTATTGTTTCGGCCTATGCTTAAAATCAAAATTGAATTTCCTTAGGGTTTTGCTGATTTCCCCCTTTTGATAAAGCTTGAGCTGTGGTATTAGCTCAAGGAAATATGGTGTAGATCATTATTAATTTTTTTTGAGTAAAAGTAAGGTTCTAAAACGGTGTTAAAACTTTAACTCTAACGATGTATATGCACAAATACAAAAAAGTTTCCATCCTCCTCCTTTGGGTTTTCAATAATTGCTATATTCGTAATTGAACTCACTTCCCCCGAAGAGTTTGCTTAATTACTAAGCCAAATAACACATAAAATGAGCAAAAGACTAATTCCATGTTTATTTGTGATCGCCCTCTATAATTGTGGTGGAGTGGTTGATCCTGGAATAGAAATGGTTGAAACCAGGGGAGGGATGATCCCGAAAATCAATATTGAACAAATTGAAAATGAGAAGGCTATCCTGTTGACGGATTGGTTTGAAGATTTCCGATTGATTGAGTTGGAAACTACGGAAAACAGCCTGATCGAAAGAGTTCTTGATACCTATGTTGGAAATGAGCACATTATTGTCACCACAATGAGATCAGGAGTCCTTCAGTTTACTTCGGAGGGGAAATTTGTAAAGGCCTTGGCAAAGAGAGGTAAAGGCCCTGGTGAATTAGGTGAATTTAATACACGGATTTTTGTTGATGAACCAGCAGATAAAGTCTATATCTCATTAGGTTATAGCAATGGGGATAAAGTGCTTTGTGTTGACATTAGTAGCGGGAAACATGAATATATCAATTATGTGAATACAGGGACGGAGCCAATGCGTGATTGTCCGGTTGTTAAGGATGATATCATGTATTGTGCAAATATTACTTTTTCAGGTCAAAGCTCCAAAAGTCCGGTTTTCTGCCAAACAACCGGCGGTAAATTGTTATGGGAGATTGATAAAATTGGCCCCAAAAGCTCTCCCAACACAAGAGTCTACCTGGTAGATGATCAACTATTTTTTAACTATACCAAAGGAGATACCTTGTTCAAAGTTCAGGATGGCACCCTTCTGCCACACTTGATAATTTCGTCAACAAATCCCAGAGCCCATTTTCCCAAAGTAAATGAAAAGGACGTAGATTATAGTATTACGCCACTGATCACTGATTGGTACTTTGGTTATTATGTCTATATTAATAAAGTTGACTGGGAGCACCAGAGGGAGGGATTCCCCAAGATCGAGTATAGCAAGAAAACTCGTTTTTTATATAATTATAAAAATTCTCAGGTTTTTAGGATCGGTGAATCTTTTGTCAATGATTATTTAGGAAATACAAACCCCTTTTACTTAAATATTCAGCCAAATGGAATTGCTTTTGCACAATATCAAGCCCTGGATTTAGTCGAATATGCGGACTCAGCTTTACATGCTTCAGCAACAGATTCAAAAGTAAAAGAGCGATTGGAGGAGATTCTGAATAGAATCGATGAAGAGGCAAATCCTTGCCTCCTAATAGGTACATTAAAGAAAGGAATTTAGGATTTTTGGATAGTCCGAGAGGTCTACTTATCGATTGCTTAATAGATTGATTGGTTCAACAATTCCTGCTTTATTTAAGATGCATCACGATTAATAACGGTCCCTCCTCACCGGTAGCGTTTTCGGCATATTCTATCAACATATCCCTTTTATCAGGAAAAAAGACTTTCTTCTTTTTAAGGCATTCAACATCATATTCCGACAGTAAGTATGAGGGGTTCACCTGATAAACAAGAAGTTTTTGATTGGGGATATAGGTTCCAAGGCCCAACCTTTCAAAACCAAGCAGATCATCTTCGATTATTCCGTCGATCTCATTCCATTCAGCAGAGAAACACTTTTTGGGATCGGTCAAAGTATAGGTATCATTCTTTGCTTTGTCATAAACCAAATAGTTATATCTACCATTTCTAACAGTGAAGATGAGAAAACCGGGTAGATCATGAATCCCGGAAACAGTAGTAAATTCATCGAAATGAGGCTTGGACACCCTGTAATCAGTCAGGTATTTTTTTGGCCATTGATTTTTCTCAATCTGGAAATGGTATTTTGCTTGTGCTTGACCTTTCTCATTAATATAATAGACAGTATCCCAGTAATTTTCCCAAAGAAGCAAGTGATCTGGGGTAGCTGAAAAATTATTTCGTGTCAGTGCCAGGGTTTGATTCTGATTCTTTTTCCTGAGTAGAATATTTTGAATAGGTTGAAGATTCTGATCATACTTAATGATTGATGGAAAATTGTCAACAGCCTGATATGGTCTTTCATAATATAAAAAGATTTGTCCTCTGTAATCAATTGCTGGATGAGGAAAACTCCTGGAATTGTTTCGATCATATTTCTGCTCCTGAAGAAGTTTCCCGTCAAGTGAATATGTAATGAGTTTATTTTGATTGACATCAATAATTAAAACAAATTGTTCCGATGGATCCATGATTGCTCTAAATGGTGTGATGTATTCTCCCGGACCTTTCCCTGTTTTTCCTAAGCTTCTGAGATAAATTCCTTTTCGATCAAAGACATGAACCACCTGAGTGCTGTTGGCACCCATGCTACCATTAGAAGCCATAATATAATTTTCACCAAAAGAAAATTCTGTTATTGCAGTCATATAACATTTAGGACTGCTCTCCATGAAAACAAAATCAACTTCCCTTACCAATTGGCTCAGTCTAAGATTCTTTTTGGTCCTCAGGGCTTTAGTAATATTTATTTCAACAGCTTTCTCAGAAGATTTGGAGTTTTGTCCCATCGCCAGAACTGAAGTGGAGCAGAATAAAATTGCTAAAAGAATAGGCTTCATTATCATAGGAAGGCAGATTCGATTATGGATTATAAAGCAAGATATAGAAAAATACTGTTGGCTGATTCTCATTTAAGCTTCAAAATCAAAATTGCAGACTGGTTGTCGTCTATTAAATTCATCGTAGGAGGCTCTCCCCAGGGATAATCAGGGTGATCAATGAAATCGGGAATACCGCTCCGATGTTTTAACAGCATACTAAGGGTAATCGTTTCTGCATTTTCAATTCTTCCAACAAGATCAGGTGTGTATTCAGCAAGCGTTTTTTCTAAAGACAAACTATCGCTATAGACTAGCTTTGCGGCAGCGGCAGCGGTTCCAGCGATATACAACGGGGGATGAATAAGGTAATAAATACGAATATATTGATATGCAAAACAGATCTAAGTTTTGACTTTGATTTTTTCATATCCTTTTAACATCTCAATTGATGTAAAGTTCATAACCGATTTTGTACGGTAGGTGTTTTTTTGTTTTTGCCCTATTTTTGAGCATGGCCACTACGCTTCTTCCCTAAAGTTTAGCTAATGAGTCTTTTGCATCTCCAAGTTCTTTCAGAATTTATCTGATACAAAATCCCAGGCATATAATATTTCATCGCAGTATTGAAGGAGACGAATTTGAAGTTATTAGAATTCTCCAGGAACAGATGAATTTAGGTAATTGTTTGAAAGATAAATAAGCACCACTTCGCAGAAGAACAAGAATAGGTAATCGCAAATTTAAAAAAAACCGACTCTTTCGAATCGGGCTTCCTTTGCAGCGGGGAGGGTCGAATTATCTAACCTACTGGATCATTATTATTTAGTCGCAAGTCTTGTTTAGTCTTAGATAATTGTTAATTTTAACAAACATTTAAGATGAAATGATGTATCTGGCGTTTGAAAAGACATTTAGGGATTTCCCAATTTTTTCTATAAGGGACATTAAAAAACGTTATCCTGATTTTGATAATAGACGATTGGTTGAGTGGCAACAAAAAGGCTACATCTTAAAAGTGAGAAGGGCCTTTTATTGCTTTAAAGAACATAGGAAAAATGAGTATTTTCAATACTTCTCTGCCAATAAAATCTATTCTCCATCTTATGTGTCATTTGAAAGTGCC
Source organism: uncultured Porphyromonadaceae bacterium (assembly GCA_964446195.1). Taxonomy (GTDB): domain Bacteria; phylum Bacteroidota; class Bacteroidia; order Bacteroidales; family UBA12481; genus JAUVKA01. Next base: position 4,314 of record CAYUNU010000224.1, read on the forward strand.
CTGAATTATTACAATATAATCCCGGAAGGTGTATTTACTGTAACTTCCGCCACTACTCGCAATACAGCAAACTACGAGACCACTATTGGTAATTTTACTTACAAACACCTTAAATCAGTACTTTTCTTCGCTTACAAACTGATTCAGGGCGATGGTGTTATGATAAAAATAGCTGAACCTGAAAAGGTGATATTGGATTACTTCTATATGAATAAGCTGAATTCTATTGAAGAGATAGAAGGAATGCGTTTTAATGAAATTCAGTTAAAAGAAATCATCGACTTTCAGAAACTGGATAAATACCAAAAAATCTTTGATTCAAGAGTATTGGATCGAAGAATACGACTATTTAAAAAAGTGATCAATGCTTAGTTTGGAAGAAATAAGGCCCTATTACCCGGAATCCTTGCAGATTTATGAACGCTTTATCCTTCGGGAATACCTGCAATATAAAATTCTGGAAATCATATATGAAACCCCTTATGAAAATAAGTTGACTTTTCTCGGAGGAACTTGTCTTCGCATCGTTCATGGCAATAGCCGATTCTCAGAAGACCTGGACTTTGACAACTTCAATCTTTCCATGGATGATTTTAACGGTATTACTAAGATTGTAAAAACAGAACTGGAAAGACTGGGGTATGAAGTAGAAATTCGAAATGTAAAAAAGGGGGCTTATCATTGTTACATCCGGTTCCCAGAGTTGCTTTACAAAGAAGGTTTGACTAATCATAAGGAAGAGAAAATTCTGATTCAGCTCGATACAGAATCGCATGAATTTGATTACAAACCAGATCAACCATTATTGAATAAATTTGATGTGTTTACTCAAATTAATACTACACCAAAAGATTTACTACTGGCACAGAAATTCTATGCTGTAATAAACAGAAAGAGGAATAAAGGAAGGGACTTTTTTGATATTATATTTTTGCTTGGCCAGGGGCAAGTGCCTAACTATGAATACCTCCATGCGAAAATTGGTGTGCAAACACCGGAGGAACTTCGTCAAATAACTATTGATAAGTGTTCAGAATTGGATATGCAAGCAATGGCATTTGATGTGAAGCCATTCCTATTTGATTCTAAAGATGAGAAAAAGGTATTGCTGTTTCCTAAGTACCTCGAAGAAGTAAAACTCAGTTAGAAAGGGCACAAAAAAAACAGACCGATAAAAATACCGACCTGTCTTTCGTTGTAGCGGGAAGGGTTGATTTATCTAACCTGAATAACGACTTTTTCATGATGTATGAATTGAATAAATTTCTAATGACTTGAAGAATTTACCAATTTTTGGTGTATTTGGGAAAATAGATATTATGAATAGAAACACATCCATATCAATTGGCGACTATTTTGATGAATTTATTAAAAGCCGAATATCTGCTGGTCGATATAGAAATGCTAGTGAGGTGGTCAGGGCAGGATTAAGATTATTAGAAGAAGAAGAAAACAAGGTCATTGCTCTTAAAGGAGCTATAAATGAAGGGATACAAAGCGGAGTTGCCACTGATTTTGATCCAGAATCACATTTAGCCAAACTCAAAGTGAACAAAGGTTCGAATGGCTAAATACATACTGACCCAAAAAGCGGTTGCTGACCTAGCTGACATTTGGAATTACACATATGACAAGTGGTCAGAAAATCAAGCTGACAATTACTATCAGTTACTGATTGATACTTTTAATCAAATTGCTGATAATCCTGAGTTAGGTGAAGATTATTCAATAGTCATCGAAGACTTATCGGGATTCAGAGCCGGACGACACATTATCTTTTATCGCAACGTTGAAGGTGATAAAATTGAAGTTGTCAGAATTCTCCATGAGCAAATAGATTTAGGCAATCGCCTGCTGGACAAGGAGACATAAAAAACTCCCCACCAAAAATGATGAGGAGTCTTCTCAAGTAGACTATACGTTTCAAATATCTAACCTTGATTTGATGAAAGGTTTAGCGGAAGTGGTTGAGTTTCTATCGAGATGAATTCCAATTTTGCAATTATTTACATATTTGGAATCGCTTCTAATTTTACATATTTTTGAATTATTGGAATCAACACTTGCAATCATGATAAA
>CAYUNU010000225.1:0-6376 GCA_964446195.1 uncultured Porphyromonadaceae bacterium
TTAAAGATTATTTAAGTCCATTACATCATATATTTTTTAATCATGAGCAAGTTGTTATTTACATTTCAAAGATTATTAGCTGTTATTTTTGTACTTAGTCTGGTAATCCCGTTAAGTGCGCAGGAAACAATACATCAGTTCCTTGAAGGACTATCCACCCCTTTGAGTGGTCGTTATGGTAGGGAAGCTGTTTATCAGGATCAGGTTTTAATGATAATCGCAAATGGTCAATGGCAAACACCTAAAGAAAACCAAGATCTGGATAGGACCGAAAAAGAGATCATCTGGAAGAATTTGAAAGCAGGAGAGAATAGTATATTCAGAGATAGAAGTCTTAGGGGAGGGTACCTGTATTGCGAATATGATTCGAAAAAGCAGGGAACAGCAATTCTTGAAGTGAGTGGGCATAATGAGGTTTATGTCAATGGACAGCCAAGGGGAGGTGATGTCTATGATTATGGCTGGGTGCAGCATCCTGTTAAATTGAAAAAGGGCATTAATACCTTTCTTTTTCGTGGTTCCAGGGGACAATTGAAGGCAAAGCTCACATCTCCTATCTCTGAAATATTTCTATCTGATAGGGATCCGCTTGTGCCCGACTGGTGTGAGGATTGGTCTGAGGGTGTTTGGGGTGCTGTCAGGATTATCAACTCAGTAGAGAGAAGCATTGAAGGTTATGAAATTGTTTCATTTCTTAATGGCATAGAGAATTCAAGAACTGAAGTTCCTGTAGTTGGTCCAATGACCAGCAGAAAAATACCATTCTTGCTTAATGCCAGAGGAATGAAAGCCGGAGATATAGTGCGATTAAGTTTTGAACTTTTTGATTCTAGAGGTAAAAAAGTGAATATAGGGGAGAGCCCTGAATTTGAAGTTGAGGTTAAAGGGCCATATGACAAAAGGAAAGAAACCTTCATCTCTGATATTGATGGCAGTATCCAGTATTATAGTGTTGTGCCATCATCTTCGGCCATAGAAAAGGCGACAGCCTTATTCTTCTCACTGCACGGGGCCTCTGTTGAGGCTGTTAATCAGGCAGGTGCCTACTCTCCAAAAGATTGGGGGGTTTTGGTTGCTCCCACTAACAGAAGACCATATGGTTTTGATTGGGAAGATTGGGGAAGGCTGGATGCTAAGGAAGTTTTGGGCTTGGCTATTGAAAAGTACAAACCTGATCCCAATCGCCTGTATTTGACAGGTCACTCAATGGGCGGTCATGGTACCTGGCAGTTTGGAGTAACTTACCCGGGAAAGTGGGCAGCTATAGCCCCTAGTGCTGGTTGGTATAGCTTTTGGTCTTATGCTGGAAAGGAAGAGCATAAAAGCCCAAGTCCAATGGAGCAAATATTTGCAATGTCCTCTAATCCAAGTAATACCCTTGCTCTGTCAAAAAACTACCTTCATTATGGTATATATATTTTACATGGAGATAAGGATGATAATGTTCCAGTTACTCAGGCGAGGTTTATGAGAGAGCATCTTGCCGGATTTCATCCTGATTTTTGTTATTATGAACAGCCTGATGCCGGCCATTGGTGGGGAAATGAGTGTGTCGACTGGCCTCCAACGTTTTAATTCATGAAAAGTCATAGGCGACCAGATAATAATGATTTGAAAAATTTAAACATTTATACCTCTAGTCCTGCAGTATCATCTGAATCGCGTTTTGTAACTATTTGGCAGCAGGAAAAATCTCTTGATATTTCCAATGTCAGCATAAAGCAGGACACAATAGCTCGCGAGATTAATGTTAAATGTGAAAATGTGTTAGTCTTGAAACTGGATCTAAGTCATTTGCAAAGTGGGCAACCCTACAAAATTAACTGTGATACAGATAGTTTTAAAATTAACCCTGGATTGAATCAAGATGTTTTTTTAAGGAACAATAGTGATGGCTGGAAGGTTGTTGATATGCCAGATGTAGAGGAAAAAGGACCTCAAAGAAGCGGATTGTTTAAGGAAGCATTTCAGAATAAAATGCTTTTTGTTTATGGCACAAATGGTGATAAAAAGGAAAATGACTGGGCTTATCAAAAAGCCAGGTTTGATGCAGAAACATTCTGGTACAGAGGTAATGGCGCAGTGGATGTGATGTCTGATAAAGATTTCCTTCAGAACGGAGGAAAAGAACGAAATGTAATATTGTATGGCCATGCGGGTATGAATATGGCATGGGGGAAGCTTATTCCTGATTCTCCAATCACTGTTAATAGAGGAGAAATTTCTTTCGGATCAGAATCTTTTAAAGGTGATGATTTGGCCGCATTCTTTATTTTCCCTCGACTTAATGAAGACAAAACCAGTGTTGGAGTTGTGGCAGGGACTGGAATGCCTGGAATGATATCTGCAATACCAAACCGCTATTTTGTTTCAGGTGCTGGTTTCCCTGATTTTATGATTTTCAGAAGTGAGATGCTTGAGAAAGGCATGGATGGTGTTGTAGCATCTGGCTTTTTTAATCATAAATGGGAACTGGTAGAAGATGAATGTCAAATAAAAAATTAGATTATTCTATGAAAGTATTAGTCGAAATTTGTGCTGGATCAATTAATTCAGCCATTGCAGCTTTTGAGGGTGGTGCCCAAAGGATTGAATTATGTGACAATCTATATGAAGGAGGTACTACTCCATCTTATGGTTATCTAAAAATTGCCAGAGAAAGAATTCCAATATTGCTGCATGTAATAATTCGACCCAGAGGAGGTGATTTTTGCTATAATTCTGTTGAATTTGACATGATGAAGGAGGATATTCGGTCCTGCAAAGATCTTTCTATGGATGGGGTAGTAATAGGAATCCTTTCGCCGGATGGAACAGTTGATCAGGAACGGACTTCTGAATTAGTTGATCTGGCCAGGCCAATGTCAGTAACTTTTCATCGTGCTTTTGATATGACACCGGATGCTATGGAGGCCTTAGCTACACTAAAGGAAATAGGTGTTGATCGGGTTTTAACATCAGGACAAAAAATTACTACTATTGAAGGAGCAGAACTAATTAAACAATTGATTGAAGAGGCTGGTGACGATATAGTTATTCTCCCCGGCGGGGGATTGAATGTTGATAATATTAAGGATTTTGCAAGTGATGTGTTATCAAAAGAATACCATACGACATGCCGTTCAACTTTTGAAAGTAAAATGGATTATCGAAATCATGAAGTTACTATGGGAGGCCTTTCTCAAATCCCCGAATTCGATATTAAAGAAACTGACTCATCTAAAGTTGCCAGATTTATTGAGATCCTTAATTCTATTTAAAAGCGTCATTAATATTCTCGACTCTTTTACCGTTTTTGTATGCCACAATAAAGACAGTGTAGAGTTTAGTTCTTTTAATGAAGGAGTTTTTATAATTAACGGCATCAACATATGATGCAAATGATCCAACAGTATACTTGTACCAGCCGTTTTCCAGAACTTCTCTTACATTTTCAGTGATGCCATATCGTTCAACCAGCTTGGCTCCACCCTGGTTTGAATCTTTAAAGGCGCCGCACTGAATTCTAAATTCTATATCTTCAACAGGATCTTTTAGAATCAACGGATCGATATTAAGATTTTTGTTAGGGATATTAGTCTTAGATTTGTCTGGAACAAGTTCTTTTGCCTTCACCGGTTGTTCTTCTTTTTCTTCTTCAAGCTCAGCGATCCTTTCAACTTTTTCGTTGATTATTTGCCTGGCTGTTTTATCCGCAAAAATGTAGTTGTTGAATCTCACTGTATTCCATTTGTCATTTTCCTCATACTCAAATCGGCCAGTAATAGTCTGACTGCCAATAACATCTTTTTCTATCCTTACATAGTAGGTGTAATTTACCATACTGTCGACGGGCATATTGTCCCATTCAATCAGAACATTTCTGTTGCCGAAAGAAAACCTGCCATTTGTACTTGAGGCTTCCAGGGCTGTAAAATCATTTGGAAAGCGCTGAACCAATTTAGCAGGGCCAGTATATGATCCCTTATTAATCCTTAGGTTGACTGCAAAGACTTCACCTGAGGTAACAACATCGTCCATCAGACTTTCGACAAAGATATTCATCGGACTGCTGTGGGTTTTTTCCCCCGTAATTTTTAATTGTGCTTGATCTTGATTATCAGGCTTAGGTGGTTTTTGTTGTGTTGTTCTGGATGTTCTGGATGTTCTTGACGACCTGTTAATTGTGTGCTGTGAGGGCTCAATAGTAAAACGAAGACCAATACTCGCAAGAGAATACCAATCATTATTAGCGGAGGAACTCATGGTGCCATCAAGCAGATCTGTATTAGTGAAACGATAAGTTTGATCAATATCAATAGCCAGGTTTTTGTTTATTGGGATTGATAGGCCAAGTCCAAAAGGTAAGACAAGGCCATTTTCTCTGGATTTTAATGTTTCACCATCAACATCATAGCCATAGCAAGGGGGTGAAATGTTATCAGTATCAATAAATCTTTTACAGTTCCTATAACCCAGGCTGCCCAAGCCAAAAGTAAGATAAGGCTGAAGGTTAAAACGATTTCTTAAATCAGGAAAAAATCCCAAGGGTGTAAATTTTCCGGTTACGCTGAATTCACTGAGAGAACCGTTGAAATAAAGGTTTTCTAAATCATTAGTACTATATAGATTTCCAGCTGTATATTGGGCCTGAACTCCGATAATTGGGTTGAACTCCTTGATGGCTGCTATTGAAAAGCCCATCTTTGAGTTATCCCTTATCCTTGCAATAGGATTGAATTTTGTGGCAGACAGGTCACCATAAAAGCTCACAATACCCGGACTTATTCTTACTGAAAAGTCTTTAATAAAATCTGAATTTTGAGCAGATGACCCTAGGCTTAAGAGAAAAATTGCCAGAGATATTAAAGTGATTCTATATTTATCAGTGCCCATAATCTTTGTTTTATTAAAATTGGTTAATCTCAATTAGCAAAAAGAATACCAGAATATAAAAATACAAAATTGACAGTCATAAGATCTTGGCGATGTCAAATGTTATTTAATGTAATATTAAACTTTATTTGGTATAACGTTGTATTACGTATAAAAATTGGGAAATGAGAAAAATATCAATTATCACATTATTTACTTTATTGTCAATTGCATTGAATGCACAGACTAGTTTTTACGAATTTGTCGTTGAAGATTTGAGTGGCAAAGAATTTGCTTTCGATCAGTTAAAAGGGAAGAAGGTTTTAATGGTAAATACAGCCAGTAAATGCGGGTTTACTCCTCAGTATGCTGAATTGCAGGAGCTTTATGATCGGTATAAGGACAAAGGTTTGATAATCATTGGTTTCCCGGCTAATAATTTTGCAAATCAGGAGCCGGGTAGTAATGATGAGATACAAGAATTCTGCTCAATCAATTATGGTGTAACCTTTCCAATGATGAGCAAGATATCTGTGAACGGAAAAGATATTCATCCCGTTTACCAATGGCTGACAAAGAAGGAGAAGAATGGTAAAAGCGATAGCAAGGTAAGGTGGAATTTTCAGAAATACCTTATCGATGAAAACGGTGAACTTTTGGCTCATTTTTCTTCAAAAACCAAACCCTTTGATTCCAAAATTATTGATTTGCTGGATTAAAGTCCGGAAAATGATTTTATTTTTGCCGGCAAATTGACAAAAGCTTGAAAAAACGTTTTCCAGTTCTGGATCCCACAGAAAAGAAGGTTTTTACTATCCATATGGCTTATTCCTTTATTGAAGGAATAATTATGGGTGTTCTTGCCCTAAATGAGTTTGTTCTGATAAAAAGCTTGAAAGGGAGTAATTTTCAGATTGGAGTACTATTTCAGCTCTCCGTAATTCTAATGCTATTTTCGGTTATCATTAATGAATTTATAAAAAGGACAAAGAATAAGCCGGCTATGATCCGGAAGGTAGCTCTGATAACCCGCTTACCTCTTTTACTTTTAATAATTTTCCCCAAAACACCTGAGGCATATGTTGATATGCCTATATATCAGTATTTATTTCTCCTGATTTTTCTTTTGTTCTACCTTGCCAGCCCTATAATTCTTCCTTCGATAAATTTATTCTTAAGAACTCATTACAAAGGCGGTAATTTTGGAACATTATATTCCTATTCAACTACTCTGAATAAGATTGTCATGCTTTTTGGAACCTTTGGGTTTGGTCTTTTGTTGGATAAGGACCCTTTTGCGTATTCATATGTGTATCCAATTCTTGCCGGCTTGGGAGTAATATCAATACACCTTCTAAGTAGAATACCCTTTGAAAGTCATATGATTGAAGTTAAGAGTGGCTTTTTCGACTCAATTAGAAAGTCTTTGGTGAATATGTGGCAGATTATAATTAAGAATAAGCCTTACCGTGAATTTGAGATAGGCTTTATGTTGTACGGCTTTGCATGGATGACAAGCATT
>CAYUNU010000226.1:0-6367 GCA_964446195.1 uncultured Porphyromonadaceae bacterium
TCTGTGTGATCATTTTGGAAGAAATTGTATCGTGATTTTATCTTCAATTTTATTTACTATTTCAGCCCTAAGTTCTGCTCTTGCAACGAATTTTGGTTTCTTCATAGTGGCCAGATTGATTGGTGGTATTGGAGTTGGAGGGGCAATACTTATAGCACCAATTTACATTGCCGAAATTGCACCTGCTGAAAAGAGAGGGAAGTTGGTATCCTTTAATCAGCTTAATATTGTTATGGGTATTTCAGCGGCGTATTTTTCAAACTACTTTTTGCTTCAAACGGGAGCCGATAATTGGAGATGGATGCTTGGAGTAGAGGCCATCCCAGCTGTGATTTATTTCGGAGCACTGTTTTCTGTACCTAAGAGTCCACGTTGGCTTTATAAAAAAGGACATAAGGTTCAGGCTCGCATTATTCTGGAAAAGGTTGGTGGTGTCGATTATGCTAAAGCTTGTCTGTCCGAAATTCAGGAAAGCTTCAATCAACAATCAGGTAAATCATCTATCAGGAATTTGTTTGCGAAAAAGTATGGTTTCATAATATTTATCGGATTAACAATAGCCTTTTTCCAACAAATAACAGGAATCAATGCAGTGTTTTATTATGCTCCAACGATTTTTGAGCGTGCGGGTGGTGGTACTGAAGCTGCTTTTATGCAGGCTGTTGTTGTGGGCTTGACAAATCTGGTTTTTACAATTATTGCCATAAATTTGATCGACAAGCTTGGGCGGAGAACGCTGCTAATTGTTGGGGCAGCTGGAATGACTATAGCTCTTGGAATTCTTGGGGTATCATTTAACAAGCCGATAGCAGAAGTTAATGCAGTTATTGTATTAAGTTCAATTCTACTCTATATCGCTTCTTTTGCCATTTCATTTGGACCGGTAATGTGGGCTCTTTTATCTGAGATATTCCCAAATTTTATCAGGGGGATTGCTATTTCCATTGTTGGTTTGTTTAATTCTCTTGTGAGCTTTAGTGTGACTTTTATTTTTCCCTGGGAACTTTCTCACATAGGGCCGTCTGGTACATTCTTTATCTACGGAGGCATGGTATTGCTCTCATTGATATTTGTGTCAAAATTCATACCGGAAACAAAGGGCAAATCTCTGGAACAGATTGAAAAGGAACTTGTTAGATAAAATGAAAATGAAGGAAAGAAAAAAAACAATTCTATATTTTATTGCTGCTGCTGTCTTCCTGTCTTCAACGGCCTGTAGTACTTCCAATACTGAAAATAAGACAGGACCTAAAGTGGTTAAGGTAGAGCGGGTTGACACCCGCTATATCTTAACTGTAGAGGGAGAACCATTTTATGTTAAGGGAGCCGGGTGCGAATTTGGCAATATTGCTTCCTTAGCTGAACATGGAGCAAATTCCTTCAGAACATGGAGGACAGACAATGGGATTCATTCGGGACAGGAAGTGTTGGATGAAGCTCTGGCAAATGGGCTCATGGTATGTATGGGTATTGAAATTGAGAGAGAGCGACATGGCTTTGATTACGATGATCCTGTTGCGGTTAAGAAGCAGATTGAATAGGGAAAAGGAGAGGGTCGCAAATACAAAGATCAGCCTGCTCTGCTGGCCTGTGGAATTGGCAATGAGCTTAACCTAAGGTCGACAAATCCTGGGGTTTGGGATGCTGTAAATGATATAGCTGTAATGATACATAAGCTTGATCCAAATCATCCTACAACAACTATGCTTGCAGGTTTCAATACAGCTCTTGCTGACGATCTTAAGGAGCATTGTCCTAATCTTGATTTTTATTCATTCCAGTTTTATGCTGATATCATTAATCTCCCGAAATATTTAAAGGAGGCCAATAATGAATTTCCTTACATGATTACAGAGTGGGGTGCAACCGGGCACTGGGAATCTCCAACAACTTCTTGGGGAAGACCCATTGAACAAAACAGTAAGGATAAGGCTGAATCATACAGATATCGCTTTGAAAATGTTATAGCTACCGATACGGAATACTGTTTGGGAAGCTACGTCTTTCTTTGGGGACAAAAGCAGGAAAGGACTCCCACCTGGTATGGTATGTTCCTGGAGAATGGGGATGAAACGGCAACAGTTGATGTGATGCACTATTTATGGAACGGGAAATGGCCCGAAAACCGAACCCCGGTTCTGGATTCCCTGATAATGAATGATCAGAATGCTTATGCCAGCATTAGTATTAGCCCTGGTCAATCCTGTGCGGCAAGTGTTTTTGTACATGATATCGAGGGAGATGAATTGAAATATAGCTGGGAAATTATCCCGGAAGTGCCCGAAGGTCAGCAAAGTGACGGAGGTGATAGAGAGGGCCGACAGAAAAGTGTTGAAACTAATTTTAAGTCACCATTGCCTTCCGAAGTAGTTTTTTCCGGTCCGGAAGAAGAGGGAGAATATCGTCTGTTCGTATATGTGTCTGATGGTAAGGGACACAGTGCTACGGCTAATATTCCATTCTTGGTAGTTAAATAAATCTTGTAATATTTTCAGACTATGGGGGATAGAAACACAAAAGAATTATGGTCCTACCTGGGAGATAGCAAGGGTACTTTTCGCGCTGTTGATGCTGATTATACCAGTCGCTTGTATTTTCCCCTGATGAATGAGGCAGGTATGAGAACCTCGGTCACTCCTGATCTGAAAGGAGATATTTCCGGGGGCTTTGATAAATACCTTATGCCACCTGTTGTTACCGAAGATCTCCACAGAACTAATAACAGCAGATATTTTTGGCTAAATATTGAGGGCCTGGATCCATGGTCGATTAATGGCTTGAGCCCGTCACAACAATCGCAGAAATGGCTTAGCCAGTCTGAACATTCTGAGATTACTGCCAGTCCCGGTTCTTTTAAACTTAAAAGATCACATTCAGTTCTGGACCTTGAAGCTGAGATAAGTATTACTGTCCCGTTAGGAGTAGACAAAGTGGAGCTTTGGAAGGTGACAGTCAGTAATTTAGGAAATGAAACTATTAAGATGACCCCATTTGTGGCTCTGCCTCTTTTCGGACGGCATGCTGATAACCTCAGGGATCATCGCCAGGTAACTACAATGTTTCAGAATTGCTACCGTGATCCTAATGGTGTGAGGATTAAGCCAACGATAGTTCATGATGAGAGTGGTCATAGAAAGAATACCACCAGCTATTTTATGTACGCCTATGGTGAGGATAATGCTCTGCCAAACCGTATATGGACACGGATGCAGGATTTTATCGGAGAAGGAGGGGCTATGGATAATCCTGAAGTGGTATTTAAGAACCTTCCGGAACCAGATATCTCAGATGAAAAAAGGCATGGCGTTGAGGCTGTTGCAGCAATGGCCTTTGAAGATATTGAGTTGATGCCAGGTAAAGAGATTAGCTATATTGTAGTCGCCGGCTTGACGGAGATAGATGACAGCCTGGAGATCTCAGAAAAGTATAATTCAGTTGAAAAATTTGATAAAAAACTTGAGGAAACAAGAAATTATTGGTCGAAACTAAGCGATGAGGTAAGTTTTAAAACAGGCCGGCCTGAATTTGATGAATGGGTAAAATGGCTGGCTTTTCAACTCAAATGCAGACAGATATTTGGGAATAGTTTTTTGCCTGATTTTGGCTATGGCCGGGGTGGCCGTGGATGGAGAGATCTATGGCAGGATTCGCTGTCAATCTTTTTGGTCGATCCTGATAGTGCCAGGGATGAAATTGTTAATAACCTTAAGGGTATTAGAATTGACGGCAGTAATGCTACAATAATTGGAGATGAGCCCGGTGAATTTAAGGCCGATAGAAATAATATTCCAAGGACATGGTGCGACCATGGGGCCTGGCCTCTTTTTGCATTGAACTTCTATATTCAGCAAACAGGCGATTTTGATATCCTCCTCGAACAGATACCTTACTGGAAGGATCAGTTCGTTAATAGGAGTAATGAGATTGATAAAAAATGGACACCCGAACAAGGATCGTGGCTGAAAACTGAGGATGGAGAATTGTATATTGGAACTGTTTTAGAACATGTGCTCATCCAACAATTATCAGCATTCTACAATGTGGGTGAGCATAACATTCTTAAACTTGAAGGAGCCGATTGGAACGATACTCTGGATATGGCAAGAAACAGGGGCGAGTCGGTGTGTTTCCAAAGTTTTTATGCAGGCAACCTTGAGATACTTATCGACCTGCTAAAATCAGTTAAATCAAAAGGAATCCATAGTATTCTCTTGCTTCAGGAAATGGATATCCTTTTCAAAAAGATGGATTTTGAATCAATCGCTAAGAAACATGAGATTCTAAATCAGTATTTTCAAAAGGTAAGCTCAAGGGTTTCTGGTACCTTAATTGAAATCTCTATTGATGAGCTTATCGACGATCTTCAGGAGAAATATGATCATTCAGGCAGTCATATTCGCGAGAAGGAATGGCTGAAAAGTAAAAATGGAAATTTCTTCTTCAACGGCCATTACGACGACAGGGGCCTTAGAATGCATGGTGATTTCAACGAAGGGCCCAGAATGGACCTAACATCCCAGGTTATGCCCGTGATGTGCAATATCGCCAGTGATAATCAGATTGATAGCCTGTATAAGTCGGCAAGGGAGATACTAGCAACATCAGGAGAACCCGGCTTAAGATTATGTACAAAATATCCTGATGTTGACATGAATATCGGCAGAATAACCGGATTTGTTTATGGGTATAAGGAGCATGGCAGCAAGTGGATGCAGCAGAATATCATGTTGATGTATGGTTTATTCAAAAGGGATAAATTGGATTATGGTCATGAGATGCTTCAGGACATCCTGTCAATATCACAGAATAGCTCAACAGCAAAAACTTTCCCAGGAATCGCTTCTTTTTATGAGCCCGACAACAGAGGGGCTTATATGTATCTTACCGGTTCATCTACCTGGATTTTCCTTAGTTTGCTGACTCAAATCTTTGGAATCAGGGGAGATAAAGGTGATTTATTAATTAATCCAAAACTTTCAGATTGGTTTTTTGATGAGGATGGAAAAGCAAGTGCTGAATTTACATTTCATCAGCAGCGTATCAAGCTTACTTACAACAATAAACAGCAGTTAACGTATAATAATTTTCAAATATTGGATGTAACTATAGACGGGAAACTTTTCTTTTCAGGAAAGTCGGATAAAGTTATTATTGATCAAGCGTATATCAGGTCGTTTGATAAAGACCTGCTTTACATAGAGGTATCTTTAGGTTGATGCTTTTCCTTTAAAACCTGGCAGGTTCTTGCAAGGTCTGCCAGGTTTTTTTATTTCAAATGTAGAATTCTAATGATAGGGTTGTCGTTAATTTGACTTTCTTTTACTAAAGTATGCAATTTTTTTCCTGATGGAGAATCCTTAACAGCTGGCTTTTCAAAAAATCCATCAGATTCAAGGTTTTTAAGATCAACAATTTGATGGGTCGATAGCCTCATTTTATTTACAATATCTGTTTTGCTGAAGGGATAATCATATCCATCCAAATCGTTTATTGGTTCCAGCACCTGCTCTCCTCCATAATATTGCCCAATATTTTCAGGCATAGAAGATAACTCTCCTTTTTGCTTATCAAAAGCCATAGAAATCATCTCATTTTGGTGGGTAACTACAAAGCTCAGGTACCTCTCTGTCTCATAAAATGAATGCAGAGAATAGAAAGCATCCCGGTCGGGCGAATGAGCTTGATCCAGGTTCATTCCTTTTGTTCCAACATCAAATATGTATTTTGGATGAAACTCAAAATTATTATTCATCTGGAACAAGGTGTCAACGGTACTTTCTTTATAGTAGAAATTGTTTTCAAATTGATAGAAAGTCAGAGTATTTCCCATGAAAGCGAAGGGCTGGGTCTCAGTGCCGACCCAATCTCTGGTAAGAATAGTATCTCTGCTGCTTAAATCATTCGAATAATCAAGTATCACCGGAAAATCAGGACCTAGATTTAACATTTCATTTGTACATACGATCAGTTCATTATCATTTTTAAAGATCATACCTGAATTCCACATCCAAGTACTTTTGGTTTTATTCATATAATTGCCATTTCCATCATACATAAATATATCCTGAGTACCTAAATCTGTGAAGGCCATCCTATTTCCTGAAATACTTATAGTGAATTGAAAGAGGTTAGTGTATTCTCCAGGGCCTTGACCTTGTTTATCAAGCTTATACAGGTACTTGCCCTTCGTGTCGAAGACTAATACGCGGGCAGGTTTGATTGTACTTACAAAGACTTTATCCTTTCTAATATAGGCACTCCCATTTCCAATTAAACATTCCGGTGTAGTTTCCAATTTGATATAACTAATACTATCAGCTATATCACTTAAAAACATTTCTTTCCGGTTCTTTAAGCCTTCTTCAAT
>CAYUNU010000227.1:0-6365 GCA_964446195.1 uncultured Porphyromonadaceae bacterium
TGGCTGATAAAACTGTGCAATATGATGTCGGTAAGGGTGATAAGGGCTTGAATATAAGTCTTACAGGTGAGGCCTCTGATGAAATAGCTTCAGTAATAGTACTCGATATCAAAGGAACACCAAAGCCTACAAACCAAACAATTGTTCAGGATGAAATAGGGAAATTATCTTTAAATCCTGATGAGTGTGATTTGGAAAACCGGAGTTATGTCACTACCGAACATGCGAAGCTTATACGCACTGTTGATAGGTCATATTTAACATGGAAAAGTACAAGAACCTGGATGGAGTGGCCTGTGGATATCAAGCAAGCTGCTTATTGCGATGTGGTAGCAACATTTGCTTGCGCTGGGGACGCAAATGAACTGCTTATTCAGTTGGGTGATGAGAAATTTGAATTTGATCTCCCCAACACGGGCGGCCTGGATAACTTTGCAGAACTTAAGCTAGGTAATATTGATTTGTCGGTAGGTGAATATAAAATTTCAGTTAAAGGCTCAAGTGATGATTGGAAGGAATGTTATTTCATCAAGATTGAACTTAAACCGGTCTCTGAAGTTAAAAAACAGAAATTCAAGTCATGAAAATCGTAGCTGAAATCTGTTAAGGGAGATATTGCCTTCATAGTAAAACCTAAGACTTTACCTTCTATATCAAGCGTAAACAGGATATATGCATCTGCATCCATGCTTCGATCCTCCCATTTAACTACATAAGTAAGGGCTTTGTAATGAAATATTTCTCCTTTAAGTCCAGGCGATCTAAGAGCCTGGAACTTTAATTTGCCTTCTTCTTCATGGATGCGGACCTTGCCCAGCCATGGATCTTCATAGACCCCGGTTATTTGCATATCTTGCGCCATTGATCTTTCAACTTTATCCTTATTCACTTCTTCCCAAACCCCTTTTACAATATTATCGGCCATTTCTTTGTTCACACTGGCTGCAGCTGCATACCTATCAATCCAGTCAACATTCTCTTCCATTCCAAAAAACAGATCTTTAATTTCATTTGTTATTGCACTGAAGGCTCCACCGGATTGTTGATTTGTGAAAACAATTATTCCGAGCTGTAGTTCCGGGACAATAGTAAGCTGAGTTACCATCCCAGCGAGTCCGCCAGTATGGGAAATAACCTTAAATCCTGCTTCATCCATGACTCGGAATCCCAGGCCGTATGCTGAAAAATGTGTGTTGTACCTACCTGGGCTATAGACGGGAATGAGGGTCTGGGGCGCCCAAAGGGAATGCTCAAGCTGCGCTCTGTTTAATACCTGTTTCTCTGTACCTAATAATTCAATCACCCACTTACTCATATCAGAAACAGAAGAATAGATCCCGCCTGCAGCATTCATCAATTCATTGCTTGTTCGGGCTACCACCTTTATCTCACCATCTACGGGTGCATGGGGGTCTATAGTATTACTTTTGTCAGACAGAGTGTTAAAGGATGGAGCACTACGATCCATCTTTAAAGGCTTTAAAATCCTGGTAGAAATAAAATCTTCCCAACTTAGACCCGAGATTTTTGTGATAATTTCTCCTGCAACTATATAGAGTAGATTATCATAATCATATTTGGTCCTAAAAGGAGATACTTGTTTAAGGAATCTTAGATTATGAATCACTTCTTCCCTGGTGAAATCTGTGCCATCTGGCCAAATCATTAGGTCGCCTGCACCAAGCCCCATTCCACTTCTGTGGCAAAGTAAATCTCTTATCCTGAAGTCTTCTGTAACATAAGAATTATACAAACGAAACTCCGGAATATAATCTCTTACTCTATCATCCCACGATAGCTTATTTTCATTGACGAGTATGCTCAAAGCGGCAGATGTGAAAGCTTTCGAATTTGATGCTATTCCAAATAGAGTATTCTCATCAACAGCTTCTTTAGTGTCTAATGACCTCATACCATAACCCTTCGAGTGGATTATCTTACCCTCTTTGATAATCGCTACAGCAATTCCCGGTACTTCGAAAACTTCCAGTGTTTTGTTGACTAGCTTATCAAGCTCCGCAGGATTTATTGTCTGGCCTTGAATTGCAATGCTTATTAACAGAATTCCTACTACTGATGTAAAATATTGTTTCATGATTTGCTCATTTGGAGTATAAACCTCATGATTTTTTTTCAATTTCAGATCTTATTTCGAACAATAATGAAAACAAAACACGCTTGTGAAATTCCTTATACAAGAGAATAGTTGTGATTTTATTATCACTAATTTAATTAGCCTCGAGTGGTTTTCCTAAAGGAGTGGGTTGTTATCCTTTGTAATAGAGTGTTTCGGCTAGACTTATGCATCTTATTTACAGTCAATTAATTTATGTATTTGTGATAGCTATTTAACAACTGTTTTAAGAATTAAGTGGTAAATTCGCACCCCTGAATTAAATATTTTCAGCTATGAGTATATTAAAAAAGCCAATCCCTATTTTAGCGGGTTTAGTAATATCGCTATCATCATGTGAGTTCCAATCTTACGAAGACTTTGGGTTTCCAGAGTATGACGGAGAATTTCAATGGACGCAGGTGGTTAAAAATGCCGAATGGCCAAACAGATATGGTCATGCTGCTGTTGTTTATGATAACAAAATATGGGTTTTTGGAGGTTATAATCCTGGTGTTGTTAAGGGAGATACTTACTATGAAGATGTGTGGAGTTCCAGTGATGGAGAATCCTGGAATTGTGTACTTGAGAAGGCACCGTGGTTAGGAAGAAGAGGACATCAGCTTGTGGTTTTTGACGATGGATCGGGTGATGCAATGTTTCTTGTTGGTGGATTCACAGTTAATGAAGAGAATGGATATCGCGAGTATGGTAATGATGTGTGGAAATCAACCAATGGGGTTGATTGGACTGAATTAAAGCCCCGAACACATCCACCAAAGGACACAGTGGGCGATTGGCAACCAAGATTTAATCACAGTTTGGTGGTGGCAAATCATGGAGGTACTGATTACATGTATATAATTGGAGGTGCTTTGATGCGTGATAATTACCCTGCTCAATACGCGATGAAGTATTTTAATGATGTTTGGCGTTCAACTGATGGCATAAGCTGGGAGAAGCTCAATAATAATGATTACGGTATTCGTTCGGAAGCAGCTTGTGCTGTTGATCCGGAGACTGGAAGAATATATATACAAGGTGGTGTTCATGGTGTAATTTTTGAGGAAGCTAACAGTACAATACATCCCAGGGATGATTGGCACTGGCTTTGGAGTTCTGATGATGGTGTAAACTGGGTCGCTGAATTAGATCCTTTGGTCGAAGGGAGGTTTTGGCGATCAGATCATGACATGGTTTTTTATAAGAACAGTTTGTGGTGCCTCTCGGGCAAGACAACTTCCAATGTTCACTATGGTTTTAACAGTATTAATCAGTACACGATATGGAAACGGGGTTCTGATGGGGTTTTTGAAATTGATTCTGATGGAGTTGCAATTGATGCCCGACATGCTTATGCCAGTGTCATTTTCAACGACAAGCTATTCATATTGGGTGGTTTCACCAGTTCGTATGGACAATCGAATGATGTTTGGGTTGGTGAAATTAATTAGGAGGAGATAAGATGAAAAAAGCATTAATAATTTTCGTAAGCGTTTTAATTTCACTGAGTGGAAGAGCTCAGGAAGAGAGCAGTCGATTCAATATTCCTATAAAAAACTGGAATTTGAAAGTTGTGGGATTTGATAATTTTTTCCCAACTTATCTTGCAGATCCATTGGGTATAAGGACTGAGGTTAGTAGCCAGTCATTTAAGTATAGCGACTATGACTATGAAGACAAGATAAATGAGGGAGGAGATTATTTGGGGAGATTAACCATTCTTCCCGGAGTGAGATTATCATTGTTAAAATTTAGTCCAAAATCAAATCCAAAATTGGGTATTGAAGTTGATATTGGAGTGATAACCCCAATCGTTATGAGGCATGGTAACCATGATCTCATTGGAACTGATGGCATATACTATTTTGCTATTGCGGGAAGGCCTACTGAATGGTTGGCTTTACGTTTTTCAAAACATCATATTTGCACTCACATTGGAGATGAGTTTTATAGTGGCTCAGTTCATAGCCCTACAGATTCCGATCCAATGATAACCCAGCTGCCTGTTAGAGATGATTTCATATTTTCTGCTGCAATTAAACCACTTCATTTCCTCGGAAACCCCCAATGGAATATTCTTCAGTTGTATGGTGATGTAGGCTTTTTTATGCCAGGGGTAGATTTTCTTGGAAGAAGGCAAAATAAACCAAATCACGAAGCCTGGATGAATTATCAGGCCGGGGCAGAATTGGAATATTATTTTAAAAAAGAATTTCTTGGAGGGCTTTTTAGTGCAGTTAATGTGAGTGCATATCAACTTAATGCCTTTTATCCAAATATTTCAGTTACAGGAGGATACATTGTTCCGCAAGATAAATTCGAATCAAAGTTAAGGATCGGTTTTAATTACTACAATGGCAGAAGTCTGATTAATCAGTTTTATAACAAAAAGGAAAGATTTCTAGCATTTACTGTTACGGCAGACTTTTGAGGGGTGGGGCGCGCCGCGTATCCTACCCAAACCCTTCCTTAGCCAAGGAAGGGCTTAAATTTCGAATTCGCTTAGGTGAAGCCAGCGCATTTCTTTTTCTTCCAGGCTTGCTATAATATCTCCAATTCTTGTGCTTTTGTTGATAAGCTCATCAGAGGAGCAGGTACCGGAGTTGATTTCTTCCTCTAGTGAAGTTTTTTCTTCTTCCAGCTTATGTATGTCCTTTTCCAACTGTTGGAATTCAAGCTTTTCTTTGTAAGTGAGCTTAATTTTCGGGATATCTTCTTTAGCTTTTTCTACCTTCTTCTTTGCTTGTGGCTTTGTCTTGTCTTTTTGGTTTATCCTGATGGAATCCCTGTAGATAGAGTAGTTGCCGGGAAAGTCTTTGATAATACCGTTTCCCTCGAAAACGAATAGATGATCAACTACTTTATCGATAAAGTACCTGTCGTGGGACACAATCATAACAGAACCCTGGAACCTTAGGAGATAGTCTTCCAGAACATTTAATGTCATGATGTCCAGGTCGTTAGTTGGTTCATCGAGAATCAGGAAATTTGGATTTCTCATAAGAACCGTACACAGGTATAGTCGCCTTTTTTCTCCACCACTCAATTTTGACACGAAGTTATATTGCATTTCGGGGCTGAAAAGAAAGTACTCAAGAAATTGGGAAGCACTCATAACTCGGGATCCTCCAAGGTGGACGACCTCGGCAATTTCCTTCACAACATCTATTACTTTATCATCAGGATTAAAAGTTATTCCTCTTTGCTCATAGAATCCGAATCTTACTGTTGACCCTGCTATAGCCGATCCCTCATCAGCTTGTACGATGCCTGTTATCACCTGGAGGAATGTTGATTTACCAACACCATTTGGTCCAACCAGGCCAATTCTCTCAAAGCGTTCGAATTTGTAATCAAAGTTTTTAAAAAGCAACAGGTCGTCATAAGCCTTTCCCAGGTTTTCAATTTCAAGAACTTTTTTTCCCAGTCGGAGGGATTCGATTTGAATCTCATCCTGTTCGGGTACATATTCTTTCTTAGCCGCTTGTTTGAGTTGAGAAAAAGACTCCATCCTGTATTTAGCCTTTGTACCTCTTGCTTTAGGCATACGCCTTACCCATTCAAGCTCTTTTTTCATCAGGGAATTAGCTTTATCCACTTGTTTTTGCTCCAGATCAAGTCTTTCCTCTCTTTTAAGCAAGTAAACTTGATAATTACCTTGGTATTTATACAAGCGCTGGTTCGACATCTCCAGAATTTCAGTACAAACTCTGTCGAGGAAATATCTATCATGAGTAACCATAAAAACGGTCATATGACTTTGTCCCAGAAACTCTTCCAGCCACTCGATCATATCCAGATCGAGGTGGTTAGTTGGCTCATCGAGGATCAGAACATCAGGTTGTGAAACAAGAACCTGTGCGAGGGCAACTCTTTTTCGCTGTCCTCCAGATAGCTCTTTTACGGGTTGATCAAAGCGGTTAATCTTCAATTTCCCCAGCACTTCTTTAACCCTGCTTTCAAAATCCCAGGCACTCAGTCGGTCCATTTCTGAAATGGCAGTGGCTAGTTTCTCTGTATCATTATCTACCAGAGCCAGCTCATAGTTTTTTATGGCTTCAGAAACATTTGGAATATTAAGCATAACCTGATCGAGAAGGATTAGCTTTTCATCCAGTTCAGGCTCTTGGGGAAGAAAGCCTGTAGAAATACCTTGTTTTGAATTTATTTCACCTGTATCCGGGTTCTCAACTTTGGCCAGGATTCGAAGTAGAGTTGATTTTCCTGTTCCATTTTTTGCAATAAGTGC
>CAYUNU010000228.1:0-6342 GCA_964446195.1 uncultured Porphyromonadaceae bacterium
TTCTGGGTATCTGGTTATTCTATATGCAGCATCAGTTTGAAGGTGTTCATTGGTATAGGGAGAAGGAGTGGGATTACCCCACAGTTGCCATGCATGGCAGTTCGTTTTATAAACTTCCCCGGGTTTTGCAATGGTTTTCAGGCAACATTGGCTTTCATCATGTTCATCATCTGAGTCCCCGAATTCCCAATTACAAATTGGAGGAATGCCACAGGGATAATGAACTATTTCGTGATATAAAACCCATCACTTTACGTGAGAGCTTCAAGTCGGTTCATATGCGGCTGTGGGACGAGAAGGCCGGTAAGTTGACCGGGTTCCCGAAAAAGTAAGAGCAGTAATATATGGCAGGAAAGTAGGAAGTGCAGTTAGGGTTAGGATTATATGTAACAATAATTTGTGATCTGGAGTATTGTTGAAGGATGTATTACAAATTAATCTAGATAAAAGTGTAGTTGTATGCCATGTTTATCTTGATAAAAATGTAATTTTACTCCAGCCATAAAAAGAAAATTATATGTTTCGGGAATCGATTGTCAATTTAATAAAATGGAAAGAAGATGAATTTCGAAAGCCCCTTATTCTAAGAGGTGCCCGTCAGGTGGGGAAGACATGGCTTTTACAGGAGTTTGGTCGGACTTCGTACAACAAATTAGTTTACGTTAATTTTGAAGAAACGGTGGCATTGCAAAATATCTTCTCCACAGATTTTGATATTGAGCGAATTATCACTGTACTCCAAATACATGCTCAAACTACAATAAATGCTGAAGAAACTCTGATTGTTTTTGATGAGATACAATCGGCAAAACGGGGGGTGACTTCCTTAAAATATTTCTGTGAGAAAGCTCCTCAATATCATGTGATTGCTGCAGGTTCACTCCTCGGTATGGGACTACATAGTCAGGAATCATTCCCAGTTGGCAAGGTCGATTTTTTGGATTTACGCCCTCTTTCGTTTTATGAGTTTTTGCTTTCATTAAATGAAACGGCGCTAGTCGATGCTCTAAAGGAGAGAAATTGGGGTGTTGTTTCCGTTTTTTCCGAAAAACTTAAGGAATATATTCGTTACTACTTGTTTGTGGGGGGAATGCCTGAAGTCGTGGGTGCTTTTATCCAAACTCGCGACTGGCAGTTAGTACGCAGAATTCAAAACCGTATACTTAACTCCTATGAAGGTGATTTCTCAAAGCACGCACCCAACGAAACTGTTCCCCGTATTCGAATGGTGTGGCAAAGTATCCCCTCACAATTGGCCAAAGAGAATAAAAAATTCGTGTATGGAGTCTTAAGGGAAGGTGCTCGTGCCAAAGATTTTGAGCTGGCCATTCAGTGGCTGGTGGATTGCGGGTTGCTTCTAAAAAGTTACAGGGTATCGAAACCGGGAATCCCGCTGGCTGCCTATCAGGAAATTTCCATCTTCAAATTGTTTTTGCATGATGTTGGTTTACTTGGAGCCATGACGGGATTGGATGCACGAGCAATTATCGAAGGAGATAAAATATTTACTGAGTTCAAAGGTGCCCTAACCGAACAGTATGTGATGCAACAACTGCGTTTGAATAGTGACCGATATATTGGTTACTGGACAAATAATAAGAGTACTTCCGAAGTTGATTTTGTCATACAGGAAGAAGGAAAGGTTATCCCGGTTGAAGTAAAATCTGGTGAAAATCTGAAAGCAAAAAGTTTTAGGTTGTTTTGTGAAAAGTACAAGCCATCAAGGGCCATTCGAACATCATTAATTGATTATAAGGAAGAACTGTGGATGACAAACGTTCCATTGTATGCTATTGGGCGAGAGAGTTTGTAAACATCTTACAAAAGACAAGGCAAAAGGCAAAAGGCAGAAGGCAAAAGGCAGAAGGCAAAAGTAAGTCACAGGGACAAAGGATAAAGAAATAAGTAAGTATCAAGAGTCTTAACTTAATCCTTACTTAATCCTTTGAACTTAATACCTATTACTTACTTTTGCCTTCTGCCTTTTGCCTTTTGCCTTAAAGATTCTTAATCTCACTGATAAGAGCCTGAATGCTGTCTTTGGCGTTGCCAAATAACATTCTGGTTTTGTCGTTGTAGAACAGGAAGTTTTCGATAGCGGCGTATCCTTTTCCCATACCACGTTTCATGACGATAATATTTTTGGCTTCCCATACTTCAACTACCGGCATGCCGTAAATCGGACTTCCGGGATCATCTTTTGCAGCCGGGTTGACAACGTCATTTGCCCCAATTACTATAACAACATCAGTGTTGGGTAAATCAGGATTTATATCATCACTTTCAATAAGTTTCTCATAAGGGACATCAGCTTCGGCCATCAATACATTCATGTGGCCCGGCATACGTCCGGCTACCGGATGAATTGCATAGCGCACATCGACTCCTTTTTTCTCGAGCATGCTTTCCATCTCGTGGCAAATGTGTTGCGCCTGAGCAACAGCTAGCCCGTATCCTGGAACGATAACTACTCTTTGGGAGTAACTTAGAAGAACCGCTGCGTCGCTAAGGGTTATTTCCCTAACTGAACCGGCTTCTTTATCTGCAGAGGCACCACCGCCGCCAAAAGCTCCGATGATAACATTCAGGAGTGAGCGGTTCATTGCCTTACACATCAGGATAGTTAAAATAGTTCCTGCTGAGCCTACAAGGATACCACCTGTGAGCATTACCTGGTTGTCGTAGAGGAAGCCACCCATCGCGGCAGCCACACCGGTGAAGCTGTTCAAGAGACTGATAACTACCGGCATATCGGCTCCACCAATTGGTATAACGAAGGTAATACCATATAACAATGAAAGGGCAAGCAGTAAGTAGACCATCCAGGTGATGTCTTTTGGACTAACATGTCCCTGAGCAAGTATAAATATTGTAAATGCGAATATCCCAACGAGGAAGACCAGGTTTACAACCCTCATGAATTTAAGATGGGGGTCGCCAATCTTGCCCGACAGTTTACCAAAAGCTATCATGCTACCTGCAAAGGAAACCGAACCAATAACCAAGCCGAGAAGGATGGCTATGGCATGACCATTAAGCATCCCGCTTTTCTCGATAAGGGCTTCGCTGATATGAGGGAATTCCATAAGGGATATTAAAGCTGCAGCTGCTCCACCCATTCCATTAAAAAAGGAAACAAGCTGCGGCATTGCAGTCATTTTAACCTTAACGGCTATCATCCATCCTATGATTGTTCCAACAGCAATGGCAACTAAAATTAAACCGATGTTACCAATTGGCTTACCATCTTGTTGGTGTAATACTATTGTAGCAATTATGGCCATCACCATACCAACTGCTGCCAGAATATTTCCCCGGCGGGCAGTTTCGGGATGACTCAACATCTTTAATCCAAAAATAAAGAGGATGGAAGCAATTAAATAGATTATCTCAAGTATGCTGTCGCCCATTGTGAAATTCAGGCTATCTGTGATTTGAATTATCTTATCCATGATTAGTCGTTTTTAGGCTTCTTTTTAAACATGTCCAACATACGATCTGTGACCACAAAGCCACCTACAACATTCAGTGTGCCAAGTACTACGGCCAAAAAACCAAGTATGAGAGAGGCCGTTGTGTCGGCATGTCCCATCACGATAATAGCCCCAATAATTACTACTCCATGAATAGCATTTGCTCCAGACATCAGTGGAGTGTGAAGGATGGCCGGCACATGCGAGATAACTTCTATTCCCAATAAAATGGATAAGGCGATAACGAAAATTGCCTCCTTATTGACGAAAATAAATTCCAGTATATTTTCCATTACTTATTTTTTTTCTTGATAAAAATCTTTGATACGCTTGCTAATATATTCACCCTGATGGCTTACACAGCTTTCTCTTATTAGCTCATCTTCAAAATCCAGGTTTAGTGATCCATCCTCAGTAATCATAAGGCTCAGAAAATTAAATACGTTTTTCCCAAACATCTTTGAGGCATCTGTGGGTATTGTTGATGGGTAAGCAGTATTGCCCAATATTGTAACTCTATTATGTTCAATATTACTAGCTTTCTGTGTTAGTTCACAATTTCCTCCTGTTGATGAGGCAAGGTCAACAATAACAGAGCCGGGCTTCATTGCTTCCACGGTTTCCTTTGTGATCAGGATTGGGGCTTTTCTGCCGGGTATCTGGGCAGTAGTGATAATTACATCAGCTGCTGCTGCATGCTCGTGTATAGTCTGTCGCTGACGCTCCTTAAACTCCTCCGTCTGCTCAATACCGTAGCCACCGGCTTTAGCATCTTCCAAGGCACCTTCAACTTCCACGAATTTAGCACCCAGACTTTGTACTTCTTCTTTAACGGCAGATCGTACATCAAATGCCTCCACTCTGGCTCCCAGTCTTCTGGCTGTTGCAATAGCCTGCAGTCCGGCTACACCTGCTCCAAGCACTAAAACTTTTGCAGGAGCAATTGTTCCTGCTGCAGTCATGAACATTGGGAAAAAGTGAGGCAAATGCATTGCTGAGTCCAGAACAGCTTTATAACCTGCAGCAGTGGCCATAGAGGATAAAATATCCATTGCCTGTGCTTTGGTTGTTCTTGGCAAAATGTCGAGACTGAAAGAGGTGATCTTTTTATCCAGAAGTTTCTGGGTTAGCTCAGCTTCACCCATGGGGTTTAAGACACTTATCAGAACCTGGCCTTCCCGCATCTTGTCAAGATCACTGTTTTCCGGCGCGGAAATCCTGATCAGGACATCTGCTTTTTTTATAATCTCCTCTCTAGTAGCTATTTCAGCATTGCTTTTGTAGTCTTCATCAGAGTGGTAAGAAGCTGCTCCGGCATTCTTCTCTATCAAGACTTTCACATTCTTTTTTACAAGGGCTTCAACCGTTGCTGGGGGCATGGCTACCCTCCGTTCATCGGGATTCTCCTTAAGTATTCCAATTATCATGTTTATTATGCTTTTGCAGTATTACAAAAATGGATTGAACTTGTTGAGATAAGTTGAAAAAAACTGATATAAATTTACTATTTGCTCAGAATTAAACAATTTTTACCTTTGTCCACGTTATGAGAAATTCAACAGCATTATTTTCTATCGCCCAAATGTACGGGATGTTAATGCACGTGGGGTAAGTCGTCTTACCCCCGCCTCATATTTTTTTCTCAAGTTAGTCTCATAATTTCATCATTAAAATTTTCATGGCAATTATTATTAAGATCGGAGGATCAAACCTTCGCAATTCTGACAGTTTACTTAAGGTACGGGAAGTAGTTTCACAGTACGATCAACCAGTTATTTTGGTTGTGTCGGCTTTTAAGGGATTGACAGATACCTTTTTTGATTTCATCAGGAACCCAGGAGTTAGTCAGAGGGCCCTCAAAGTTTTTCTGGAGCAGTTGAGAAGCAGGTATCGTCCTGTTTTTGATAAACATTTCAGTGATACCGATCAAAGGAAAGAGGTTGAAAGTCAACTAGAACACAGGCTGCTCAAGTTAGAGGAGCTATTAACAGCTGCCCGGTTGATGGGTGCAGTTCCTGATTTTTTGGAGGATGAGATTGTAAGTTTTGGGGAGAGGTTTAGTTCGCTGATACTGGCTAATTATCTTAAACAATCAGGATATAACTTTGTGGAGGCATTACCTGAGGAAATAGGCTTGATTACCGATGGTGAGTATCACAATGCATCCGTTGATATTTCTAAGTCAGAGAAAAAACTGAAATCATTTTTTACCAGTGAAAAAAATTACGTTGTACCTGGTTTTTATGGTTTGTCAGAGGAAGGCCGAACAACCGTCTTTGGTCGGGGAGGAAGCGATTATTCTGCAGCTGTGCTGGCATCATGCCTGGAGGCTGAATCACTTGATGTTTGGAAGGATGTGGATGGATATATGAGTGGTGATCCCGGCATATTAGAAAAGCCTCAACAGATTGAAAGTCTGAGCTATACTGAGGCGGCTGAGCTTTCTTACTTTGGGGCTCACATTTTGCACCCCAGAACAGTTGAACCATTAAAATCCGCAAGGATTCCCATCAGGATATTTAATTACAAGCAAGTTGAAAGAGGCATAAAGCCATTTACTGTTGTTAAGGACCAGCCGGTTTTTGATTCCCGGGTTATTAAATCCCTTACTTCTACTGATGAGTTGGGAACTCTTACGCTCAGAGGACCGGGTGTAGGCATCAAACCCGGGATGCATGCCCGGGGAACAACAGAACTTGATAGAAAAAGAATCAATATTAAGTCGGTAATAACCACTCAGGTAGCGATCAGTCTGCTATTGGATGAAAAAGATCTGGTGCCGGCAGCAGAAATCACCAAAGCAATGGATATCCAGGGAATTGATGCAATAGATTTTGCAGGGGATTTATCTCTGTTAGCTGCTGTAGGG
>CAYUNU010000229.1:0-6342 GCA_964446195.1 uncultured Porphyromonadaceae bacterium
GGTACAATCTTGTATCTCCATTTTCCAATTCTTTTCTGGTGCACCTGCCCCACCAGGGACGTCGGAATGGGCTTGCCTGAGTTTCATAAATCGACTCGCTATTGACATCCATCCATGCACCAACTGCGGCCAGCCTGTCGATTGATGCCTGTGGTATTGTTCCATCAGGTTTAGGGCCTACATTGAGAAGAAAATTTCCTCCCTTGGAAGCAATATCTATCAGCTTATGAAGAAGATCCTCTGTCGATTTCCAATTATCATCGTAGCTCTTGTAACCCCAGGTTTCATTCATAGTCATGCAAACTTCCCAGTCGCGGTCCTTTATCCCGGTAGCCGGAATATGCTGTTCCGGTGTGTCTGAGTCGCCCTTGAACCCTCCACCAAGTCTGTTATTGGTAATTAGTCCCGGTTTCATAGCTAATAAGGGATGCAACAACTCTGCACGTTCTTTGGTCATCCATGTTGGGGTATCCCACCACAGAATATCAATATCATAATTACTGAAAATTTCTTCCACCTGAGGGTAGGCTATATTTTTCAAATAATCATCGAAACTGCCACTCTGCTCCTTATCCCAATATTCACCTTCCTTATAAGAACTTTTTGCCCCGCCAGGATGAGTCCAATCCTGCGCCTGAGAGTAGTAAAACCCTATTTTCAAACCAGCCTTTTTTGCCTCCTTAACCAGAGGTTTTAATAAGTCTTTTCCATAGGGACTAGCATCCACAACATCCCAATCACTTACCTTAGAATCAAAGAGGGCAAATCCGTCGTGATGCTTCGAAGTGATCACAATATATTTCATCCCGGCATCCTTGGCCATTTTTACCCAGGCTTTAGGATCATACTTAACAGGATTGAATTCCTTGGCATATGATCTATATTCCGCCACAGGAATTTTAGCCCTATTCATTATCCATTCGCCAATACCTGGAATTTGTTCATCATGGTAGGTCCCTGCTGGAACAGAGTACACTCCCCAATGAATAAATAGGCCAAAACGAGCATCTCTCCACCACTCCATCCTTTCATCCCTCTGTTCTTTAGTCTCTGTTAAGGGATCAATCCATTCCTCCTGATTTTTAGCATTTTGATTATTACATGAGAGGAACAATAGCCCTATCATTCCAAGAGCAAAAAGGTTTAGAAATATCTTTTTCATGGTCATAGATTTTTGATTATCAAATCTAACAATAATATTCACCAAAAGCTTATACCTTTATACCACCAAACCCAAAATAATCTAATTAAAAAAAGGAGAATAGCCATGTATAAAGCATTAGTTTTATTAAGTCTGTGTTTTTCCTTCCTCAACCTTCATTCCCAGGAAAGAAATGACAACTGCACCAGTGTCCTTGTGTCGAAAGGAGCTTCAATCGATGGGTCTGTAATGATCACCTATGCCTGCGATGCTGAATTTGTTTCTCTTATGCGTCATTTACCTGCCATGGATCATGGTGAAAATGCTTTCCTGGAGATTACTAAAAGAAACGGTGAAATTTTTAAAATTGACCAGCCAAAACACACCTATAAAGTTGTTGGAAATATCAATGAGTTCCAGGTAGCTATCGGCGAAACAACCACCAGTGGCAGGCGGGAACTTGTTAATCGTGATGGTCTTCTTGGCTATGGTAAATTAATGGAGCTGATGTTGCAACGTGCAAAAACAGCCAGGGAGGGTATCCAGATAATTGTTGATCTCGTTAATAAATATGGATACAACAGCTCGATGGAGGCTTTCTCAATTTCCGATCCTGATGAAGCCTGGATAATGGAGATGATAGGCAAGGGACCTGGTGTTAAAGGAGCAATATGGGTAGCTCTCAGAATCCCTGATGGATACATATCATGCCATGCCAACCTATCCCGAATTGGTGAAATACCTTTTGAGGATAAGGTAAACTGCATGTATTCTGATGACGTGAAAACCTTTGCAATAGAAAAAGGTTATTACGACCCAGCCTCAGGCGAGCCATTTAGATTTAATCTCGCCTACTGTCCCCCAACTCCCGCTAGTCTGCATTCATGTGCAACAAGAGTATGGAGCATACTCAGGAGATGCGCTCCATCACTTAATCTGTCACCAGATTATCATCGGGCAGTTGAAGGAGCTGATCCTTATCCTCTTTGGGTGAAACCGGATAAGAAGGTTTCTCTGGAAGATGTTTTTGGACTGATACGTGATCATTATGAAGGAACTGAATTCGACATGACCAAAGGTGTTGATGCCGGGGCCTTTGGCTGCCCTTACCGCTGGCGTCCTCTGGGCTTTGAGGTAGATGGCGAATCATATATGTGGGAAAGACCCATTGCCACTCAGCAAACAGCATATTCCTTTGTCTCACAGTCTAGATCCTGGCTACCCGATCCAATTGGAGGGATCAATTGGCAAGGTGTTGATGATGCTTATACTACTTGCTTTGTACCCTTCTATTGTTGTGTTAATGAGGTACCTGATGTGTATCAACAGGGTGATCTTCAAGAGTTTTCATGGAATTCAGCTTGGTGGGTATTTAATTTCGTCTCTAACTTTGCCAACCTTAAGTACTCATACATGATTAAGGACATCCAGGTGGTGCAAAGCAAGCTTGAAGGAAATGCCAGAAAAACCTTGCCCGCTGTGGAAACAGCCGCTCTGGAATTGCAGAAAGTAGATACCGATCTCATGGAGGATTATCTTACAACATACTGCTCTGCTCATGCAGAAAATGTTATCAAAGAATGGATACAGTTAGGTGAAAACCTGATTACAAAATATAATGATGGGTACGTGAAAGACGAAAATGGCAGACCCCAGGGACCAGGTTACCCCGATCAATGGCTGGAAAAAGTGGTGAAAGATCGACCAATGCAATTTAAATTGAAAAAATGGTGATTGCGTAGAATACCGGACGCAATTATGCGTCCCTACCGTACAACAATTTCATCAATAAATACCCAGCTTTTGCCGCCGGCTGATGGATGCCAGCGAGGATTTTTAATGGTTCCCTTAATATCAAATTTCACATAACGGATTTCACTATTCGGGGCAGCGAAGGAGTATGTTCTGGTAACGGGTTCCTTTCTCTGATCCCCTGTAACATCATGTTTACCAATTAATTTGTAAGAACTTCCATCCTCAGACACATAACACCTGATTGAGGCTGGATGGAGTATCCAGCTTTTAGGATCATAGAGAGAACCAATCATAATAGAATCAGCCTCAACTTCTTCACCCAGATCCATAACAATAGAGAAGTCCTGCGCTTCCCAACCCAACCAATGAACCTTGTAATCGCTGGCTCCCTGAACACCATTGGTGAGGTAAGTGATATCCCCCTTGCTGTACTTCGATGATGGTAACGGTTTTGCAGACACCGACTTTCTGAAGGCCAAATTGCCTTCCACCTGAACATCAATAAAACGCTTCGTGGCACTGTAATAATCTTCAGGCTTAAGTCCCGATTCAGCAACACTGTTTACCCCAATCATTCTACAGGTGGAAATAAAATCTTCCAGCATATCAACCATATTATCCCGGGGAACATAATTCTCTCCATCGAGATCATACCAGCCTCTTGATTCGAACATATGGTTCTTCCCTATCTCCATAGCAGCATATTGTAGCGGCAGCTGAGCCTCACGCACATGCATCAGCCTTGCCGAATCCCCAACCACAAGCTCACGGGCATCTTCAAATGTTTTGAGATATTCATTCACCTTTTCTTCGGCCAAAAAAGTGTTCTCATGAGCTGTTGGATGACCATAAATATCAAGCCATTCAGCCGTTTCCAGTATATCAGCCTGTAATCCCTCGAAATAGGACCTGACTAGCGGTGCAGCTGCCCCGTAGTATCCATCTGTGAAGTCTAAAATCAATGAATCAACTTTAACATCAGGATTCCATAATAACCTTGATATAAGATATGATTTGAGTTCTGAAAACTCATGACCAACATCTGTATTGCTTTGCTGAAAATGCTCATGTACATTATTGTTGGTAAACAATTGAATATTCGGCTGTAGAACATGATAATTAGGGAAAGGACTGATGTGATGTGAAAAATTCACGGTATAATCCCATAAATAAATATGATTTGCAATCTTACCCCAATCTACAATATCTTCAAGAAAAGACTTGCTTCTTGGATCCTCAGCTATTGGCTGGCTCCTGTTCAGTTCAATAGTGCAGAGCATTACCTGAACATTAGGTTCCGGCTTGACCACCTTGGGAGCACTCCTTGAATACTGATAAGCCAGAGTTGAAATTATCTTATCGGGAAACTCACGGGCAATAGCATTTACAAAATGGATTACCGGTCCGGCCGGCGATCCCTCCTGATCTATTATTTTCCGACATTCCGAACACTGGCAATAGGTGAAGTTATCATTCTGACTAACTGACCAGAGAATTTTATCTGGCTGCTTTGCCATTTCTGATCTTAATTTCTCAATGCTGATTTTTAAAACATCAGGATTCGTTAAACACAATTGATCTTTAATCCTTCTACCATCAACCTCAGAGTAATACTCAGGATGTGAATCAAAATTATCCTCCCATGGAATGAGTCGATTGAAGGTGTGTACGTAATAGTTTCTTGCAAACTGGTCATTAACCACGTCGAGCCTTTGCCAATCCTGATAATCAAGATCATTGCAAAACCTCCCGTTAACTATTCTGTATTTGTTAACAGGTTTATCCTTCACATCGATGTTGGGAATAGCAAGCTTCTTATACTCTGGGACTATCTCGAAATCCGGACTAAATTTCCTCACTCCCCATTCATGTTCCAAAAGATGAACTACACCGTAAATACTACCTTTATGACTACCTCCTGATATAATCAATCTCTCGCCTTTCCTCAATATTTCAAAACCATCAGGATCAAGATTGTTGTCTATTCCAATAATTATGGACCTCTCAGGAGCCTCACCAGAAACGCTATCTATGGGCATAATGCCTCCTGTCATCTTTTCAAAGTATTCCTGCAAAAAGGTGGCTGCCCGCACTTGATAAACATGATCAGAACCAGAAAGATAAATTACATAATCAGTCCCCCCATGACCAATCAATCGATCTGAATTACAAGAACTTAACAAAGAGACAGAAAATAGGAAAATCAGGATACCTTTGTACATAATATCAGTATAAAAATTTAAGATACTAAGTTAAGAAATTTTGCCATCCCCATTTACCAACAATTCAACAATTCAACAATTCAACATCTCAACTGTTAACTTCATATACTGAGTTATTAAGCAAATGACCAAATACGAACAAATTTTCGAGAACAACAAAAAATGGCTTACAGACAAGAAGTCTGAAGATCAGGATTTCTTTGAGAACCTGGCGAAAGGTCAAGACCCTGATTTCCTATATATTGGTTGCAGCGACAGTCGGGTTAGCACCGAAGAAATGATGGGGGTGGAGCCTGGAGAAGTCTTTGTGCATAGGAATATAGGCAATGTTGTGAGTAACAGCGATCTAAATGTAATGAGCATAATCGACTATGCCGTTAACCATCTCGAGGTTAAGCATATAATTGTATGTGGACA
Organism: uncultured Porphyromonadaceae bacterium; assembly: GCA_964446195.1. Classification (GTDB taxonomy): domain Bacteria; phylum Bacteroidota; class Bacteroidia; order Bacteroidales; family UBA12481; genus JAUVKA01. The sequence continues at coordinate 5,536 of CAYUNU010000229.1, forward strand.
TTATGAATGTGGGGGCGTCAAAGCATCTATGGAGCCGAAGGATCTTGGAATCCTAAATCCCTGGTTGCGAAATATTCGGGATGTGTACCGTTTGCATGAAGATGAATTGAGAAATATCACCGATGAGCAGTTGAAGTACAGAAGGTTGGTAGAGCTTAATGTTGAAGAACAAATGACTAATGTGATTAAAACTGCAGCGGTTCAAAAATCATATGTCAATAATGGCTACCCCGAAGTACATGGATGGATATTTGATATCCATACAGGAGAGCTAAAAGATCTTAATATTGATTTTCGTTTAAAACTCAATCATATCCAGGAAATTTATAATCTTGGAATGTAATACAAGTACCACAATAGTTAAATATTTTCATGAGAAATTTGATCCCCTTACTTTTCTTTATCCTACTGCTTGGGATACTGGGTGGCTCGATAATTTACCTGGGACACCGAATGCAATTTTATTTCCAAACAGAGTCTATCCGATTATGGTACCTCACCTTTTCAGGGATACTGGTATTTATGATAGGAGGCCTGATAGCATTTTCAAATGCTAATACTGCTTTTGGTAGCTTATTATATAAAACAGCAGCAATCCTTATGGGATATATGTTGTATTTGCTCCTTGCCATTCTTCTAATCGACATGATCCATCTTTTTGTGAAATCCCATCCAACTCTGTTTGGAAGTTTAGCACTTGGGCTTGCTGCTACGGTTTTTCTCTTGGGATTATGGAACTCTTTCAGAACACAAATAAGCAAAAAGGACATTGTCATTCCTGGAATTGACACACCGGTAAAAATAGCC
>CAYUNU010000230.1:0-6336 GCA_964446195.1 uncultured Porphyromonadaceae bacterium
GTTTTTCTCGAATACAATAGTCATACGGAGTAATCAATTCAAATGGTCCCTTACCAGGAATTCCGGTACTATATATGAAATTACCACAAGTATCAAAGACGAAAACTTTCTTTGTAATGTCACGATCAAGTAGCACAATATAAATATCATGGACGGAAAATTTATCAATTCTTCCGATGAGAGATTCCTCAGTAGTTTCTAGTGGAATACACTTTTCCAATTCGAATATTTGCCCAACACTGTCTATCTTATTGAAATCCTGATTTATCGTAATTACATTTGCGGCTTCGATTGTTTGATTGTTATGTTTTTTTCGACTACAGCCTAATGCTAGCACAATTACTAGGATAACATATATTCTATAATTCATATTTGTGGTTTATAATTTGTAAGTATTGCATTATACCTCTCTGATTTTCTTTTTCAACGATATAAATATCCCTAAGGAGCAAATCCTTTTTTAAATAAGTGAAAATTATGTCTTCCCCTTTTTCTGAGTCATTGAGTATTAGATCACTGGAAGTATTGAATATTTTAGCTTTTATTCCCATAGTTGAAATAAATGCTTTCATTATTCTTGAATTTTCAAAGTTGGTTAGATAAATTATATTTAAATCATTACTGTTAATAATTTCCACCATCATTTTTAAGGTTTCTTCATAGCATGAATTGCATAATGTTCTTGGAACTATTACAATAATTCTTCCACTTCCAATTACATTTTCTAGGTCGACTGATTCACCATTATGATCGCAATATTTAGCTTTACTATTAATAGTTAGTCCCTCATATAATAATTCTAAGATTTTATCATTCCGGCGCGCTTGAGAAATGGATTCACATGCTTGGATATCTAAATTATAATTATTCACAGCATTTACATTTCGAATCTTTAAGTGTATGATCAATCCGAGTTCCAAAAAATTTAATATCAAGCAGATAGCTACTAGGTTTATTCTTTTCATTTAGTTATTCAGTTTACTACCCTCAAAAACCAAATCTATTTTGTCTGATGATTTCAATTTCAAATAAATTTTATATTTGAGTATCTTATCAACATTATAGACCAAGTTAAACATAAAAATAATGGAATTCGCAGGAGTTCACCTGTTTTCATCAAACCCCTCACCTATATAACAAATTCTCCTACTGGCATTTACTCCCCCCCCCCATAATAAAATATTGCAGGAAACGACCTGTTTAAACAACATATATTTGATAAATTATTTTCTTTTAGCCAACTTTGATAAAGAAATCACCCATTAATTCCGAAGCGTACTCCCCAAATGCCTTTAGTTTTTGGGTGTGAAAGCCGAAACATTTAACTCTTATTCTATATGCAAGATATTGTTTCAAATTGTCGCAATGAAGCCATACGAATACTTCTTAAAAATATTCGAGTAAGTAAAAACCTAAGTCAAGATCAAGTTTATATGGAGTCTGGGGTTGAAATCTCTAAATATGAATCAACTCAGTGCACACCAAGTTCATCAACAATCATAAAATTATGTGACTTTTATGGCTTTAGTTTTGTCGGTTTCTGGATTATTTGTGAAGAGTACTTTAAAGAAAGGCTTTCATTATCAAGTTCTATAAACATCTTGCTGAACTGGTCAAAATATGAGCCAATTTATCAAACTTTAATTAATCTAATTACACAAAAATAAAGGAGGATTGCTTTAGATTGAAATATGAACAATTCAAACTATACAGAATTCTTCCTTTGGATAATAAACCAATAATCCACCTACTCCCCCCCCTCTTCAAGAGGAGTATTTCTAGTTGGCATTCTTGCATCAACATCTTTTTGCCATTGATGAAGCTCCTTCAAAAGCTCATCTCTCAAATCCGGCATACTGGAACTCAAATCATTCTTCTCTCCAATATCTTCTGTCAGATTATAAAGCTCAGTATGCCCATCTTCGAAGAATTCAATAAGCTTAAAATCCCCTTTCCTGATGGCACCACCTGGTGTACCACCCTGGTTACCATAATGAGGATAATGCCAGTATAGGGTTTGGGTGTCTGTGTGAGTGTGGGTGTGTGGTTTTTTTGCCAGATTAACCATACTCATCCCATCCATATGCTGCTCAGGATGTAACTCTAATCCGGCCATTTCTAATATAGTGGGATAGAAGTTCGTACTTATAACAGGCACATCACATATCTCACCGGCCTTAGTATTACCGGGCCATTTAATCAGCATTGGCTCACGAATTCCTCCTTCATATAACCAGCCTTTACCGGCCCTGAGAGGAAGATTACTTGTAGGATGCCCTTCACTCGTTGATAAACCACCATTATCCGACATCATAAAAACAACAGTCTTTTCATCAAGACCTGTTTCTTTAAGATGATTCAAAACTTTCCCAACAGCCTGGTCCATAGCTTCCACCATACCAGCATATACTGGATGGTTTTGAACAATCCTCACCTTTCTTGGCGGCTCCTGGCCCCACTCAGCATCACCAAGGTCTTTCACTCTTGCATTATATTTCTCAAGCAGGTCTTCCCTTGCCATCAAAGGTGTATGCACTGAATAGAAACTCACATATGCAAGAAAAGGTTCATCAGCATGTGCATCAATAAACTTAACAGCATCTGAGGCTAATCGATCCGGAAGGTGCTCCCCTTCAGGACCATCCTCAAGCCTTTCATTGCCGTAAGGTGAAAAATATCTATTGCCACCGTAAGGGCCTCCTCTTTCAATACCCCCGGCATTCACATCAAAACCCTGATCTTCTGGGAACCAACCCTCAGGACCAAGATGCCACTTGCCAGCAAAAAATGTTGCATAACCAGCTTCTTTTAAAGCTTCAGCAAGAGTAATCTCTTCATGAGCTAACCTGTTTTCATAAGGAGCTGGCAATAAAGGTTTGGATAACCAATATTTAGCTTGATTTTCAATGATTTTATCAGGCTGTGGAGCTCCAAAATAATCAGTAGTATTAATTCTTGCCGGATATTTACCCGACATGATAGATGCTCGTGTTGGGCTACACACCGGACAAGCAGCATATGCATTGGTAAACGTCACCCCTTCAGCCGATAACTGATCAAGGTTAGGCGTTTCATAAAAACAATCCGGATTATTAAACCCAACATCCATATATCCCAGGTCATCAACCAGAAAGAAAACAAAATTGGGCTGGTAATCACGAGAACAACCAACACTGATAATAATTGCAATTAATAATGCGGATTTTAAGATTTTCATAGGTATCAGGTTTATTTCACAAATATACAAAAATGTTATGTGGTGGTACGCCATCGCGGACGCCCACAAGGGGCGCGTCCCTACGCATTCATTTTAATCCACCCCAATTATTATTAAGATACCGCGTCAACCTTGGTAATTCATCACAATATTCCGAATCCCCAACCCGATTCCTCGTCTCATAAGGATCAACCCGATGATCATACAATTCGGCGGTAACAGAATCACCTGCGACTTTCAATTTATTATCCCAGGTATGCCATTGAATGTAATGTAAATCTTTAGTGCGAACCGAATATCCCATGTACTGTCCTCCATCATAAGCCACATTTGGCCTCCTGCGAAACTGACTAAAGGCAGCTTCTTTTCCCCCTAAATCAGGATTATCCATCAATGGAACAAAACTCTGCCCTTGCAAGTAATCCTCCACAGGGATACCTGACAACTCACAAAGCGATGGAAAGATATCCACCAACTCAACTAAGCCATTTGCCTCTCCCGCCATCACGTATCCCCCTGTATCCCCCTTAGCCAAGGGGGAAATTGGTGCTTTAACGATCATTGGAACTCGGGTATCTATTTCGTAATTGGTCATCTTCCCCCAACTTCCCAGATCACCAAGTTTCCAACCATGATCACCCCAAATAATTATTACTGTTTCGTCATAAATATCCATTTCCTTCATAGCATCCATCAGCTTCCCGACGCAGGCATCTACATAGCTCACACTAGCCAGATAGCCGTGCTTCAATAATCTTGTTGTATCCTCTCCAATAGTTCCATCAACCGGATGAGCTTTTTTATTAGTCCCACCATATGCTCTTAATTCATACATCGAATTCAATGCAAAGGAAGGTGATCCTTCTGGTCTTGATGGGTTATTTGGCAAAGGAACCTCATCCCTAACATACATATCCCAATATTTTTTTGGCGCTGCGAAGGGTAAATGAGGCCTGTAATATCCCAGGGCAAGAAAAAATGGTTTATCCTGTTCTTTTATTCGCTTCAAAGTCTCAATTGCAAGATCTGTCTGAGCGCCATCAATATAATCCTTATCCTCCCCTATCCCAATCTCCACAACGGGTCCGCAATTCCATCCATCAGCATAAGTCACCTTCCTGATTGCCAGAATACTATCTCTCCTTGTGCGCTGAATACCCTGAGCCTCCTCATTAACGTAAAAGGTTTCACCATCCCTCAGTAGATTCTCTGGTTCTCCATAAGGATAAGGCCTAAGATCAGGCTCATCCCATGAAATAGAATCTGGCATGTAATTATGGAAAATCTTGCCAATATTTACTGTATAATATCCATACTTATGGAAATACTGAGGCATAGTAACAGCATCAGGATTGATCTTCCTAAACTCATCACCCAAGTGCCAAACATGAGTTGAATCCGGCCTTAATCCAAGCATCAGGCTGGCCCTGGAAGGAGCACAAACTGCAGATTGACAATAGGCACTATTAAACAAGACACCATCCTCAGCAAACATATCGATATTCGGTGTCTTAATAAAGTCATTGCCATAGCAGCCTAGCTCAGGCCTCAGGTCATCTATGGAGATGAAGAGGATGTTGGGGTGCTCCTGCTTGCTGCATGAAAGAAAGGACAATGCCACAAGAAATATTATCACTCTTTTAATCATTTTAATTATGAATTATGAGTTTTGAGTTATGAATTATGAGTTTTTTTTTGTCACCCGTCACCCGTCACTCGTCACTAAATTACTATATTCGTAAGCTAAATCTGAACATCTACTAAAATATTATACAAAATGGATAAATCACGCAGAGAATTTATTAAGAAATCGGCAATAGGGGCTACCGGCATTGCGATTGGTGGCTTAGGAATGACAGCTAAAAGCTATGCCCGTATCGTAGGAGCAAATGAAAGAATGAATTTTGCCGTTGCTGGTGTAAACAGCCGTGGGGGAGCACATCTAGCCGCAATTGCCAAAGACCCAAGAGCAATTGTTTCTCATATCTGTGATGTTGATTCTATCGTATTGGAAAAAGCTATAGCCGGAGTAAAAAAATCCGGTAATGGAGATCCCAAAGCAGTAAAAGATTTCCGCAAGCTGGTTGAGATGAAGGATATTGACGTGATAACCATCGCTACTCCCGAACACTGGCATGCACCTATGGCACTTTTAGCTATTCAGAATGGCAAACATGTTTACCTCGAGAAACCTTCAAGTCATAATATACGTGAAAACGATATGCTGGTGGCTGCTCAAAAAAAATATGGCAAGCTTATACAGATGGGCAACCAACAAAGATCAGCTGTAACCTCTATCCAGGGAATTGAAAAGATAAAGAATGGTGAGATTGGCGTACCTTATCATGGCCGTGCATGGTATGCCGGAACACGTGGTCCCATTGGAACAGGCAAAAAAGTAGCCGTCCCTTCAAACCTTGACTGGGAACTGTGGCAAGGCCCTGCTCCCAGAGAAGATTACAGAGATAACATCGTCCATTATAATTGGCACTGGTTTAAAAACTGGGGCACAGGAGAAGCTCTCAATAACGGCCTTCATGAATTAGATATCTGCCGCTGGGCTATGGGTCTGGGTTATCCTAATGAGGTTCAATCATCAGGAGGAAGAACATTCTATAATGACGATTGGGAATTCTTTGATAACCAGCACCTTGTTTACAAATACGATAACGATAAATTAATTACCTGGGAAGGAAACTCCTGCAATGGCTTCCCCGTCCTCGGTCGTGGTAGAGGAGCATTGATATATGGTACTAAAGGATCTATCTTGCTTACCAGAAATGGTCATATTGTTTATGATCAAGCCGGAAAAGAGATTGCAAAAGTTAATGAAAGTGAGGCAAGCGCAACAATGAATACAACGGGTGCAGGTAACCTCGACACACAGCATTTCAGTAACTTCATCGATGCGATTGAAGGAAAAGATAAGCAACACTCCCCTATTGAGATCGGCGCTGTTAGTGTAAACATGTGTCATATGGCTAACATCTCACAGTTCACCGGACAAAACCTTAAAATCGATTCTGCTACAGGAAAAATCCTGGATAAGAAAATCGCTAAAGAGTTTTACAGCCGCGATTACCAACCAGGCTGGGAACCCCGAATTTAAGCGTCCGGCG
>CAYUNU010000231.1:0-6332 GCA_964446195.1 uncultured Porphyromonadaceae bacterium
ATCAAAACCCTTCCAACTTATTTAGCGCAGCTATCGTGGCCAGGAATATCGGAACCCAGATAACAACATACTCCAGCCCCGACAAAGAACCAATTCCTTTTGAATTATTAGCAGGCTTCAATTTTAAAATCGAACACGCACCCTTCAATATATTCTTAAATCTTCAACACCTCGAAAAATATAATCTTGATGTTATTCAACCCGGCGATGAAATAGACCCGGCTACAGGAAAAAAAGTTTATGAAAGCACTTTCCAGGAAGTGGCCCTCAAAACTCTTGATCACATCGGTGCAGGTGTGGAGTTTGTTCCCGGAAAAGCAATAAATTTTAGATTCGGATATAATTTCCGAAGAAGAGCTGAACTGAAACTGGGAACAAGAAATTCTGCATCCGGAATGTCATTCGGTATGGGACTGAACCTGAAACAATTCAAAATAGATTACTCACTAGCTAATTATCACGTGTCTGGAATCAGCCACCTTTTAACCCTTACTACCGATATAGATAATTTCTTATAATAAAACCTCCTTGATGAGACTGGTTAAAAAAATCATTATAGCTATTGATGGACACTCTTCCAGCGGCAAAAGTACGGTGGCAAAAGAACTGGCCAAATTGCTTGGCTATATATATGTCGATAGCGGCGCAATGTACAGAGCAGTCACTCTATTTTGCATGAACAATAACCTTATACAGGATGGAGAGGTTCTGGAAAAGGATCTTAAACCACTAATGAAAAATATCAATATCTCTTTCTCCTTAAACCCTGCAACAGGAGTAGCCGACACCTACCTAAATGGAAGCAATATCGAACAAAAAATAAGAGAAATCGAAGTTTCAAACCTTGTCAGCCCTGTTAGCAAAATAGCTTTCGTTAGAGAAGCTATGGTGAAACAACAAAGAGAATTTGGCAAAGACAAAGGAATAGTCATGGACGGGAGAGATATTGGTACCGTAGTGTACCCTCAAGCCGAAATAAAAATATTTATGACCGCCTCCCCCGAAGTAAGAGCAAAAAGACGCTTTGATGAACTAAGAGCCAAAGGAAGCAGTGTTAGCTATGATGATATCCTCAGCAATGTCAAAAATAGAGACCGCATAGATTCCGGTAGAGAACATAGCCCCCTCAAACAAGCTGATGACGCCATCCTCCTGGATAACAGCAATCTAAATCGCGAACAACAACTAAACTGGATTATCAATCTTATCAGAAGAAAATTCCCAAATACAGAAATTTAATCTAAATTTAATGTATTAAGAAGCTCGTTAATCTCTCGTTTAATTTCCTTTGATTAACTTTGCACAATTTTTCTAAAATAAAATTTCACTTGTCATGAGTAATATTAAAAGGATAGGAGTTTTTACTTCTGGAGGAGATGCCCCAGGAATGAACGCAGCAATTAGAGCAGTGGTAAGAGCAAGTATACATTACGGTATAGAAGTAATGGGAATACACAACGGGTATAAAGGAATGATTGCGGGCGACTTCACTCCCCTAAATTCAATCGATGTAGCAAATATTATCCAAAGAGGTGGCACAATTCTTGGCACAGCTCGTAGTCAGGAATTCAGAACCCCTGAAGGAAGACAAATAGCTTACAATCAACTGCTTGAAGCAAATATTGACGCCTGTATTGTGATAGGTGGAGATGGTTCCTTTTCTGGTGCTAATATTTTTAGCCGGGAATACGACATACCATTTGTAGGCGTTCCGGGAACAATCGATAACGACCTTTTTGGTACAGACTTTACCATAGGTTTCGATACCGCACTTAATACAGTTGTTGAAGCAGTTGATCGTATCCGAGATACAGCCAGCGCTCATGGCCGTCTGTTTTTTGTTGAAGTAATGGGCAGAGGTGCAGGCTTTATCGCCCTGCAATCCGGAATAGCAACAGGTGCCGAAGCAATCCTAATCCCTGAAGTGGAAAACCAAGAGGAAAACCTTCTGAAATACCTAAAAATTAAAGGGAAAAAACCTTCTAATATCGTCCTTGTTGCAGAGGGAAATAACATGGGAGGTGCCGAGGAAATCGCACAGAGAGTGAAAGAAGATTTCAAAGAGTTTGATGTGCGTGTAAATGTTCTGGGACATATGCAACGAGGTGGATCACCTTCTGCTTTCGACCGCTTCCTCGCAAGCAGAATGGGTGTGGCTGCCGTCGAAGCTCTGCTGGATAACCAAAGATCTATCATGATAGGATTTGTGAATCACGATATAGCTCACGTACCCCTTAATAAAACTATTAAAGGACATAGAGATCTTAACAGAATTCTTCTTGATGTTGCGGATATCCTGACCTAAGCATTACCTTTGTCCCTGGTCACAAAAAACCCCTCTAATGGGATTACCCGGGAAATATGCCGACGTTATTCTGCCTCTCGCTTTAAGCGAGACTTATTCCTATGCTATACCCCCGGATATCACCGACCAACTTGCTGTTGGACACAGAGTTATGGTCCAGTTCGGCCAAAAAAAAATATACTCGGGAATAGTCTGGCGTATACATAACAAACCAGGCAGCGAAGAGCTTAAACCCCTAATCGGCATACTGGACATCAAACCTATGATCAGTAAGTCGCATCGGAAATTCTGGGAGTGGCTCTCCGATTATTACCTCTGTACCCTCGGCGAAGTGATGAGAGCAGCTCTCCCATCAGGATTAAAACTAGAAAGCCAAACGAAAATCCAATACCTGGATAGCTCTGATGAGAAAGTCGAGCTGAACGATCTGGAAGAAACTGCCCTGAGATTTATACAAAATAACCCTGGCGCCAGCACAGAAGACCTGGGCAATACACTGAAAAGAAAAAACCCTTTGCCCCTGATAAAAAGCCTGATCGATAAAGGTGTAATCGGACTGGAAGAGTACGTTAACGAGAGATATAAGCCAAAACTCCAAACAGTCCTGACTCTTAACCCCGATCATCAGGGAGATGAGAAAATAAACCTCATCCTCGAATCCCTAAAACGAGCACCTGCCCAGGAAAAATGCCTCCTCTCATTTTTCGACTTGCAAACAAAAGAAGGACATGAAAAACTTGAAATACCTATAGGCGAACTTCTGAAAGCCTGCGGAGATAACAGAAGCGCTATTAACGCTCTGGTGAAAAAGGAAATTTTGTCCAGAAAAACAATCAATATCAGCAGAATAGAACTTCCAAACAAGGAAATACAGGATGCTAAACCACTAAGTAAAAATCAGGATAAAGCCTTAAAACAAATACTGGATGCATTTGCAGAAAAAAAAGTAAGCCTACTTCATGGTGTAACATCCAGTGGCAAAACAGAGATATATATCCACCTAATAAAGAAAGAGATAGAGAAAGGAAACCAGATACTTTATCTCTTGCCGGAGATAGCTCTGACAACACAAATCATCAATCGCCTGAGAGCAGTCTTCGGTGAAAAAGTTGGCATTTTCCACTCCAGATTTTCAGATGCGGAAAGAGTGGAAGTATGGAACGAAACAGCAAACCCAAATGGTAAATACTCTCTTATCCTGGGTGCACGATCAGCTGTCTTCCTCCCCTTCCATAAACTCAACCTGATAATAGTGGATGAGGAACATGAAACATCCTACAAGCAAATGAACCCAGCACCAAGATATCACGCCCGGGATGCAGCTATAGTAATGGGAAAAATCCATGAAGCTAATGTCCTGCTTGGGTCAGCAACACCTTCCCTCGAATCTTACTACAATGCACGATCAGGAAAATATGAGCTGGTGGAATTGAAACAGCGATACAGCGATATCCTTCTACCGGAAATAAAACTCACAAACTCAAAAGAAGCATACAGAAAGAAAAAAATGAAAGGGCACTTTACAGCTGAACTGCTTACAGCTATCGACGATGCCCTGGTAAATAAAGAACAAATTATCCTCTTCCAAAACCGAAGAGGATACAGCTCATACATGCAATGCGATAACTGTGGCGATATACCAAAATGCAGAGATTGTGATGTGAGCCTCACAGTGCATAAAAACCAAAGAAAACTAGTCTGCCATTATTGTGGCTACAGCGAAAACCTGGCCACACAATGCACCAAGTGCGGAAGCACAGGTATCCTGGCACGTGGACTGGGTACAGAGAAAATTGAAGACGAAATACAAATAATTTTTCCTGATGCAAAAGTAGCCCGACTCGACCTCGATTCAGCCAGATCAAAAACAGGATACGCAAAAATTATTGGCGATTTCGAAAATAGAAAAACAGATATCCTAATCGGTACACAGATGATATCCAAAGGACTGGACTTCGATCATGTGAAACTTGTTGGAATTGTTAATGCCGATAACCTCCTCCACTTTCCCGACTTCAGATCATTCGAAAGAAGCTTCCAAATGATTACTCAAGTCAGCGGCAGAGCCGGACGAAAACATAATAGAGGACTGGTAGTAGTGCAAACCAGCGACCCAACTCATCGAATACTGCAGCAAGTAATAAACAATGATTTCCTTGATCTCTACAAATGGGAAATGACGGAAAGACAAGCATTCAATTACCCTCCATACTCACGACTTATCCAGCTCACTTTCAAACATAGAGACCCTGATATCGTGGCCAGAGCAGCCCATGTTTTTGCCAGAGCATTGCGTAAAACATGGCCTATGAATATACTGGGACCACAAACACCACCCGTTTCCAGAGTCCAAACCCTCTACCTGAAAACCATTATGATAAAATCAGGAAAAGGAAAAGAACTAACACAAATTCGCGAAAAACTCAAGGACATGAAACAAAAAATGAAAGCAGATAAAACTTTTAAATCAGTCATCGTCCAGGCAGATGTTGACCCGGTATAATATATTTGCACAATGATCTGGAAAAATGGTACCATAGAAAAAGGATCCTTGGATCGCTATCCTACATCAGGAGAAAAAGGCCTGATCTATGAAGTTATTAGGGTAATCAATTATACCCCGGTTTTTCTTCCCGAACACCTGCAGAGATTCTGGTCAGGCTGTAATAAAATCGGGGTAATACCCGAATTCTCTGAACAAGAGCTGATAACAGGATTTCTGGAGGTCATAAAAGAAAATAAGCTCTCCGAAGGAAACCTGCGACTGCAAACGGAATTAGACAATAATAATACCAAAATAGGAATCATCCCACACCATTACCCTAGCATCCAAGACTATCAGAAAGGCGTTGTAGCTGACATGGTCGGGATGCAGAGGAATATGCCAAATATAAAAAGCTGGAACCTCGATGTACGTGCTTTTGCCGACGAATATATACGTAAAAATAATGTCTATGAAGTAATCCTTACTACAGAGGAAGGATTCCTTCTCGAAGGTAGCCGGTCAAATATCTTTGGAATGAAAAAGGGGGTGCTCATTACCCCACCGGCAGACTATGTACTACCCGGAATAACCCGACAAAAAATTATTGAGCTGGCAGAAAAAATATCTATGCCCTTTCAAGAAAAACCTATTCACAAAGAAGATATCTTCAGCTTCCAGTCGTTTTTTCTTTCCGGAACATCACCGGGAATACTGCCAATTAGACGTATTAACAATTTTCACTTTAACTGCGATTCTTCACCCTGCAATAATCTTGTGCAGGCATACAACCAAGAAATAAGCAACAGCATCAATAATGCTATTTATCGAAAATAAGAACATGAATCAGAAAATCTACAACTTCGACCAAATAATTGATAGAACAAACACTAATTGTGTTAAATGGGATCTACGCTCAGTTTTCTTTAAAAATCCTGATCTAATGCCTCTATGGGTAGCCGATATGGATTTCGAAACTCCTGATTTTATTCTTGATGATATAAAAGCCAGAATGGAACATCCTGTTCTTGGATATACCTTCAGACCTTCGGAATTTAATAAGGCATTCCAGGACTGGGCAAAGAAAAAATATAACTGGGATATTAAACCCGATTGGATTAGCTTCTCCCCGGGTGTTGTGTCTGCTGTATCATTAGCTGTTATGGCATTCACTAATCCCGAAGATGAAATTATCGTCCAGCCTCCCGTATATTTCCCCTTCTTTAAAAGTGTTGAAGGCCTGAGTAGGAAGCTGATTCACAACCCCTTGAAAGAAATTGATGGCAGGTTCTGCTTCGACTTCGACAATCTGGAGGAAGTCATCACTCCAAAAACAAAAATGCTGATTCTTTGCAACCCTCATAACCCAGGAGGATCAGCCTGGACAGCCGATGAGCTTGGCAAACTGGCAGAAATATGCAGTAAGCATGATATCTTTGTCGTCTCCGATGAGATCCACGCCGACCTGGTTTTTGAACCAGCTGTGCATACTCCTTTCATCGCTGCCGCCGAAGGATCAGGAGTTAAAACCATTGCCTTGCTGGC
>CAYUNU010000232.1:0-6309 GCA_964446195.1 uncultured Porphyromonadaceae bacterium
GTATATTAACATTCTGGCAAAAAGAATTAAAAATTTCGAATATAGTCTTATAAATCAATATGATATCCTGGTTCCAATAACCCAAAGAGATGGGGAGTCCTTAAGCGGCATGGGAAATAGCAAGCCATGCTTTATTTTGCCAACAGGATATTATATGAAGGAGACAGAAGTGCCTGAACTGGAAATGCAGACTCCTGTTGTAGCCCACTTAGGTGCTCTGGATTGGCTGCCAAATCAGGAAGGATTATTATGGTTTATCGATAAAGTATGGCCAAGGCTTAGGGAAATTCATCCTGATGTTGAATTCCATATTGCCGGTCGGAATGCCCCTAAGTGGTTTGAGAAGAAGTTTCATCTTGATGGAGTGACATTTCACGGGGAGATAGAAGATGCAGACCATTTCTTAAGGTCCTATCCTATTCATATTGTTCCCCTTTTCTCAGGCAGTGGAATGAGAATAAAAATTGTTGAAGCTATGGCCTATGGAAGAGCAGTGGTAACCACCACAATAGGGACAGAAGGTATAGATACTCAGGATGGTGCTAACATTATGATTGGCGATTCTGATTTGTCGTTTGCTAATAGTATTATTAAGCTTATTGATAACGAAGCATATTGCCGTGAAATTGGCAAAAATGCTTTTACCTTTGTGAATGAAAAGCTCAACAATGATAAACTTGTAGCTGAATTATTAGAATTTGTGGGTAAAACCTTATGATAATTGCACTTATAATATTCTGGTTATGTGTTGCAGCTGTATTCCACAGCTACATACTTTTCCCTGTAGTACTGCGGATATTGGCAAAAGGTAAATCTCCAATTTGGGATGGTGATAACAAGGAAGATGCACCCTTTGTGAGTATTCTGATTTCTGCTTTTAATGAAGAAGATGTTATAGAAGGTAAGATTCAAAGTATTCTGAATTCTGATTATGAGGGAGGAACCTATGAAATCCTTATCGGATCCGACTGTTCAACTGATCAGACGAATCACATATTAAGCGAGCTGGCCAAGGATAAAAACAACAGACTACAATTCTTCCCATTCGATCAAAGACAGGGAAAGCCTAATGTAATTAATATACTTACAGAACATGCCAAAGGTGACATCCTTATACTTTCAGATGCCAACGTAATGTTTGATCCCCAAACGATCAGGGAATTGGTACTTCCTTTCAGAAATCCTGATATAGGTTTAGTTGACAGCAGGATGATTAATGTTGGCATGAAGAAGGAGGGTATCAGTCATCAGGAGAAAGCGTATATATCGAGAGAAGTTCAGATTAAACATGAAGAAAGCCTGATATGGGGAACTATGATGGGGCCATTTGGAGGGTGTTTCGCAATCAGGAAATCATTATTCCAACCGGTACCTTCTAATTTCCTGGTTGATGATTTCTTTCTCAACATGATTGTTTTAGAGTCGGGAAGCAAAGCCGTTAACAACCCCAAAGCTATGGTTTATGAGGATGTTTCCAACGATCTGGCCATAGAATACAGGAGAAAGATCCGCATTGCCACAGGAAACTTCCAAAACCTGTCACGTTTTAAAAAACTACTATGGCCTCCCTGGACAGGTCTGGCATTCTCTTTCATTAGTCATAAGATTATTAGATGGTTAGGGCCCATATTACTCATACTGGCTCTGTTTTCAGTATTTCTTTTGTCATTCCATTCGACCTTTTACCTAATACTTTTTATTTCATATCTTTTTGTACTGATATTACCGCTTATAGACCTGTTTCTCAAAAAGCTAAACTTTCACATTTTTATTTTAAGATTTATTACCCACTTTTGCGCCATGAATATGGCCATGTTAGTAGGCTTTGTGAGGAAAAATAAAGGGGTAAAAACAAATGTCTGGGAACCAACAAAAAGAAACCAAGATTGAAACCGATATTGAAAACAGGAATAAACTTGATTCAATTGAGGAAGCAATAAAAGCCATCCAGGATGGTGAGATTATCATTGTTGTGGATGATGAGGACAGGGAAAATGAAGGCGACTTCATTGCAGCTGCCGAACTAATAACGCCTGAGATAGTAAATTTCATGGCCACTCATGGCAGGGGCCTTATTTGTGCTCCACTACCTGAATCGCGTTGCGAGGAACTTGACCTTCCCTTGATGGTTGGTAAAAACACTTCATTGCATGCTACTCCCTTTACCATATCTGTTGATTTGTTGGGCAAAGGATGTACAACAGGTATATCTGTACATGACAGGTCCAAGACTATAAAGGCTCTGATTGATCCTGAAACAAAATCTGAAGAGCTTGGTCGCCCCGGTCATATTTTCCCATTAAAAGCTATGGAAAGAGGTGTATTGCGAAGAGCTGGCCATACTGAGGCTGCTGTTGACCTGGCAGTTATGGCTGGATTAAAACCGGGGGGAGTGCTGGTAGAGATAATGAATGAAGACGGGACAATGGCCAGGCTGCCCGAGCTATTTCGCATTGCTGATGAATATAAGCTGAAGATAATCTCCATCAAGGAATTGATTTCATATCGCCTCCAAAAAGAGACCCTTATTGAAAGAGGTGAAACAGTTAGCCTGCCAACTGCTCACGGTGATTTTAATTTGATTCCCTACAGACAACTTTCTAATGGGATGGAACATGTTGCCCTGGTTAAAGGCAATTGGGACGACAACGAGCCGGTGCTACTGAGAGTACATAGCTCATGCCTTACCGGTGATATTTTCGGTTCTTTAAGATGCGATTGCGGACAGCAGCTTGAGGGTGCTATGGAGATGATCAACAAGGTTGGTAAGGGTGCAGTAATATACATGAATCAGGAAGGAAGGGGGATTGGGCTCTTTAATAAAATCAAAGCTTATAAACTCCAGGAGGAAGGCCAGGATACCGTTGAAGCCAATATTAATCTTGGCTTTAAGGCTGATGAAAGAGACTATGGAGTAGGTGCTCAGATAATCAGGGATCTCGAACTTAAAAAGATCAGACTGATTACAAACAACCCAAAGAAAAGGGCTGGTTTGGAAGGCTACGGGATTGAAATAATTGAAAATGTCCCTCTCGAGATCAAGCCAAATCCGCATAATGAGTTTTATCTAAAGACTAAACAGGAAAAGATGGGACATTTTTTGCATTTCCCAATTAAGTATACAGGGCAAAAATAAAAACAAGCTTTGTCATGAATACCAGGATAGTTTTTATGGGTACTCCGGATTTTGCAGCCACCATTTTGGATGACATGGTGAAATCAGGATTTAAAATTGTAGGTGTTGTAACGGCACCGGACCGGCCTTCAGGTAGAGGACAGAAATTAAAAAGCTCGCCGGTAAAAGCTACATCTACCATACATAATATCCCCGTATTACAACCTGTTAAGCTCAAAGACCCCGAGTTCATACAGTCCTTAAGATCACTTGAAGCAGATCTTTATATAGTCGTTGCCTTCAGAATGTTGCCAGAAATAGTTTGGAGTATTCCACCTCTGGGAACAATTAATCTACACGCCTCACTCCTACCCCAATACAGAGGAGCCGCACCAATAAACTGGGCAATTATAAATGGCGAAAAGGAAAGTGGCTTGACAACCTTTAAGATCGATCATAAAATCGATACCGGGAAAATAATTCTACAGGAAAAAGTGGCCATCACAGAGGACATGACCGCAGGAGAACTGCATGATATACTGATGAATAAGGGTGTTGGTATAATTAGCAGAACTATAAGCTTGCTCTCCTCGGGCAAGGCCGAATTAAATGACCAGGAAAATCTTCTGAAGCCTCAAGTCGTACTAAGACCTGCACCAAAATTATTCAAAGAAACCTGCCGTATTGATTGGTCGCAGGGCGGGACAACAATATATAACTTCATACGCGGCTTAAGCCCTTATCCAGGCGCCTGGACGGTTTTTTGCAATCAGGAAGGTGAAAAGTTTTCTGTTCGCTTACTATCTGTTTCAAAAAAGATAATGGATCACTATATGCCAGCAGGGGTGATTGAACAGACCGACAAAGTTGAGTTGTTAGTATATTGTAAATCAGGAGCATTTGCTATAAATACCTTTCAGCCTGAAGGTAAAAAGAGTATGACGGCCGAACAGTTTTTAAGAGGTTACAGAAAAACGTTGGTGAAGGTAGAGTAGTTATTTATCACTGTCCGATCTTCCTCTGAGCCAAATTTTTTGACCTACTTTGAGGCGTGTATTTTCCGACAAATTATTTCGTTTTAATATCCATTTCGTTTTGATCCCATAGTGTTGAGAAATTGAATAGACAGTCTCCCCTTTCTTAACGATATGCGTTTTGAATCCATTGGCTGCTCTTTTACGCTTAGGCTGAAGGTACACAAGTGTCCCCTCTTGAATTTCTTCATCATCTTCCAACTCGTTGTACTTTCTGATTTCCCATCTCAGCATACCTAGTTTTTTAGTCAAAGACTCGACTGTTTCTCCCCTCTCGGATACTACAAAATCGATTCTATTTCTATGATATTTAGGTAATTTATAATATGATGGTTCGTGATCCTCAAACAAATCAGAATAAACAACAAACTCTTCAGTAGAATTTCTTGATACAGCTGGAGCAATATAGTTATCTAGCTGGTATAGTTTCTCTTCCTCTATTATTTTGATGAGCATATTAGCATACTTAGGGTTAGTGGCATAACCAGCTGCTTTCAGACCTCTCGCCCAGGATTTATAATCGAAAGGATCTAAATCAAAAAGCATCTTATACCTATCCCTTGTAAGCAAGAACATTGAATGATCCCTGAACGATCCCTCAGCATTTTCATAAACCCTAAAACACTCATCCTTCTCATCATCATCATAATAAAATTTCAAGCCTTCCCACCCGACATGGCACTTTATTCCAAAATGGTTGTTAGCAATTGTTGCCAGATCACTTCGTCCAATGTCGGATTCAAGTATAGCCTGGGCCATGGTAATACTTGCAGGGATACCAGATCTCTTCATCTCCATCACAGCAAGACCGGAGTACTTCTCGATATAAGCAGCTCTGGCTGAGACACTCTGAGATTGTGCAGAATAATTGAAAAAAATCAAACTGGCACATAGTAGGCCTATTAGATTAATCATTCTGTAAAAAGCAGGGGAAATAGATATCATAAAAGTCTGGAGAATTTAATAACGACCGCTAAAATAATGAAAAATGGCAATTAACATTTGCCTAATGTTTTTTTGTACATTTGGAAAAAACATAATCATATGTCTACCAGGGAGCTTAAGTACTTTTTTGAAGAAATCACTGATTTGGGTCAACTTGATTCCCATATTGCCAAGCTAATTCTCCTGGCAAAAGAAGCCGCTCAGAAAGCTTATTCGCCATATTCAAAATTTAAAGTAGGTGCAATTGTTGAATTAAACAACGGTGAGATTTTATCCGGTAATAACCAAGAAAATGCAGCTTATCCATCGGGTCTTTGTGCTGAGAGGACTGTATTATTCTATGCTAATGCCAATTATCCTGATATCCCGGTAAGAAGGATGGTTTTGGCTGCTTTCGATAATGGACGGATCACCACTTCTCCTGTTTATCCATGCGGTGCTTGTCGACAGGTGATGATGGAAACTCAAGACCGCTTCAAGCAGAATTTTGAGGTATGGATGCTTGGAAAAGATAAGTTACACATGGTAAAATCTATTGATCCTCTATTACCATTAAAATTTAATTGGTGAATCTCCAGCCTGCAGTAAAAACTCATCCCATAGTGGATCCCTTGGAGGATTAGCAATAACTGTTAATGGCTCTTTTTTCACAGGATGAATAAAAGTAATCTGTCTGGCATGCAAGTGAATCCCACCCCCCTTATTTGATCTGGGAAATCCATATTTCATATCACCTTTAATTGGGCTTCCTATATGCCCAAGCTGACATCTAATTTGGTGATGTCGTCCTGTAAAAAGCTCCACTTCAAGGAAATAATAATTATTTGTCACTCCTTTAAGATTATATCTCAAGCGAGCTTCCTTAGCATCTTTTTTACTTGTTTGGGAAACAAAAGATTTATTTTTTTCCGGATTTCGTCTCAGAAAATTTACCAGTTCAGCCTCTTCCATTGCTGGCCGGTCCTTTACAACTGCCCAATAGAACTTTTTAATCTCCTGATCCAGGAACATTTTATTCAGGCGCACCAGAGCCTTGCTGGTTCTTGCAAAAATCACGGCTCCCGTAACAGGCCTATCCAGCCGATGAGCCACCCCAAGGTAAACATCCCCGGGCTTATTATATTTCTTCTTTATATAATCTTTGACCTTCTGGTCCAAGGATATATCTCCGGTACGATCCCCCTGCACCAAATCAGAAACAGCCTTATTGACAAC
>CAYUNU010000233.1:0-6307 GCA_964446195.1 uncultured Porphyromonadaceae bacterium
AAGGTTAAATACCATTAACAAGAAGCCCGACAGGTACAATGCTCCTCCCACAATCCTAAGAGTGTACAGAGGAAGAATCTGACTCAAGGTTTCGAGGAAGTTTGGATAGGCCAAAAAGCCTTCAGCATTATATTCCCTCAACATTAACCATTGTGTAATCGCAGCCCAATATAAAGGAATAGCATACATCAGGATACCTAAGGTGGCAATCCAGAAATGTGTGTTGGCCAATTTATCGGAAAAAAGCTTTGTCCTGAATATCCGTGGAATAAGCCAGTAGAGCATTCCAAACACCATACCTCCATTCCAGGCCATACCGGCTATATGTGTATGGGCAATGGTCCAATCGGTGAAATGGGAAATCTGGTTTACTCCTTTCAAGGACATCATCGGTCCTTCGAAAGTTGACATCCCATAAGCTGTGACAGCCACTACAAAGAATTTCAATACTGCGCTATCGCGTACCTTGTCCCATGCTCCTCTTAGAGTAAGCAATCCATTGATCATACCTCCCCAGGATGGAGCAATTAACATGATTGAGAAGGTTACACCCAGAGCCTGAGCCCAGTTTGGTAAAGCCTGATATAGAAGGTGATGAGGGCCTGCCCACATATAGAGGAATATCAGAGACCAAAAATGAATTATCGAAAGTTTATATGAGTAAATTGGACGGTTGGCAGCCTTTGGCAGGTAGTAATACATCAGTCCCAAAAATGGGGTTGTGAGGAAAAATGCAACAGCATTGTGCCCATACCACCACTGCACTACAGCATCCTGTGCTCCTGCATAAATAGGATAACTTTTTATAAGGGAAATAGGTATTTCAAAGGAATTAACAATGTGAAGGATTGCAACCCCCAGGAAGGTAGCCAGATACCACCATATAGCGGCGTAAATATGCTGGACTCTTCTCTTGATTAGTGTTCCAATCATATTCCACCCAAAAACTACCCAGATGATAGCGATCAATATGTCGATAGGCCACTCCAACTCAGCATATTCCTTACCGGTTGTAATACCAAAAACAAATGATATGGCCGCTAAAACAATTATGAATTGCCATCCCCAGAAATGTATCTTACTAAGAACATCACTGAACATACGAGCTTTAAGCAGTTTCTGGAGAGAATAATAAACTCCCGCAAAGATCGCATTACCAATAAAGGCAAATATCACCGCATTGGTATGCAATGGCCTCATCCTCCCATAAGTGGTGAACTCCAATCCAAAATTGAAGGCAGGAAAGGCCAATTGAAGGGCTATAAGCAAACCAACAAATACAGCAACCACACCCCAAATAATGGTAGCTAGTAAAAATAATTTTACAATCTTATTGTCGTAATAGAATTTTTGATTTTCCATAAGTTCTGCATTAATTCATCTATTCCTTCTTTGTATCCTGATCAGCTTCTTTCGGAAGCTGATCATCAAAAAGCATACGCATTGATGGAGTTTCATTGTCATCGAACTGGCCATTCCTGACAGCCCAGATAAAAGCGACCAAAAAAATAAGTGCCGCAAATAAACTTACTCCTATCAATAAATAGAATATATTCATTAAATAGTTCTAACTAATTCTTACTTAGTTTCTTAACTTTAATAATCTGTAAAACAACATAGCCAATAACCAGCCATACACCACCAACCATTCCACCAAAAGAAAGGAGCAACCATAATGGTAATCTGTCGTTGGTTGAGTACAAAACGCCCTCCTCAAGAATTTGTGGCATATCCTTAGGAGTCCCTTTGATAGTACTTTTTAACACCACCTCCTTAGCTTCGAAATCTTCATTCATCGACACAACCAGAGTCATAAGACCTTCATCATCACGTATAAAATTATCTGGCATAGAAAACTCAGCATTACCATTTTCATCGGTAAACACCTCACCAATCTTCAACTTACCAAATGCTCTCTGCAAGCTTATAATAATAGGGGCTTCCTTTAAATACTCCAACTCCAGTTCCGGGTCGGCATGCTTAGCACTAATACTGAGAAAAGATTCATCAGGATTAAGAGAAGCCAATAAATTTGCCTTAACAGGCGGAAGATCTACTAATAGTTGTTCCCCGCCGGGTTTATAGTTCATGATAAAAGAAACCAGACTCCATATCTCATTTGGTGAAAGAGTTAGCTCAAACTGCAGCATCGTTCCCCTACCCTTGGAGATCTTATAAAACATAGCACCTTCCGTATTAAGATGCATTTTTTCAGAAGCTATATCAACCGGGGACGGAACAAGTGGAAGAGGGTTGTTTTTGCCCGGGTCACCATGACAAGATTTACAGTTCTTCAAATACAAAGCCTTACCCGCCTTAACATTATCCAGATTATACTCCAATGGATTTTTGACCTGCTGTGCATCATCAGGGACAATCCATTCCTGAGCTTTAAGATGATAAGCTGAAAATAAAAAGCTAACCAGGACTAAAAGTTGAATTTTCCTCATCATGGCTATAAAGTATTAGGTTTCTCAGTAAAATATTTTTTGTCAATCCCCTTATCCTCAGCATACTCCCAGATACTTATGACAGGGAATAGTTTGGATAGAATAGATATTATCAGGAGGGATGCACAGAAAGAGAAGATCATAATCATAATTTCAATACCCGTTGGTGAGTAATGATGAAAATGATCCGGTACATTTTGTACAGGCAAAAATGGATGTTCCATCGTTGGCACTACGATCAGATACCTTTTAAACCAAGCCATTACTAATACAAACAAAGAAATAATAGTTAGAGGTAGTGGTTTTCTGAAAATCTTAAGCAGGAGTAACAATATTGGCAGAATCAAACCGGTCAACTGCACTATCCAAAATAATACTGCGTAGTTTCCTGTAAATAAGCCCCTGAGATGAATCCCTTCGGCTAATTTCATTTTGTATCCTGGTACCAGAAATTCGTTGATATTGAAATAGAGATATAAAAGAGCCGTAAAAACAAGTAATTTGCCCATCATATCGAACTGCTTATTATCAAAATAACTCTTCAGCCCAAATCTTAGGCGATAAGTATACATCAGAATTATCACCGCCGCAACACCTGCAACAAAAGCCCCGGTAACAAAATAGGGACCGAAAATAGTGGTATCCCAACCAGCACGAAGTGTTGAAGCAAACAACCATGACGTAACTGTATGAATGGATAAACCAACAGGAATGATCAGAACCATCAATACTCTCATAGCATGAGCAATGGTTTTAAACTGTTTATCATTACCGTTCCACCCAAGAGCAAGAATACCATATAGCTTCCTCAATAATTTGTGAATAGCAGGATCATCTCTGTCGCGCAACAAGGCAAGATCAGGAATTAATGGAATATAAAACAGTAATAATGATATAGTTAAATAAGTCATCACTACCGTCACGTCCCAAACAATAGGAGAAGCAAACCTACCATGCAAGAATACGTTTAGTAGCCTGTCGGGTCGCCCCATATCCATCACAATAATCAATCCGGCTAGAGCTACAGCAGCAATTGCCACTTGCTCAGCTACTCGTGAAACCGGCTTTGCCCAATGGATTTTAAGAAGATGCAATACCGAGCTTATCAGCATTCCGATGAGGCTAACCGCGACAAAAAACACAAAATTTGCGATGTACATGCCCCAGGATACATAATCCCGCATTCCGGTAACACCCAGTCCTTTATCAATCTGTATTACCCAACCCCAAAGACCAACTCCTGCAAACATTATTAAGATAAAAAACCAAAATCGGGTTAACTCGTCCTTTTTTACAATAGATCTGGTTAAATCAAATACGATCTTGTTTAACAGATTTCTTGACTCTTCAGGAGATTCAATTTTACTCATAATGTAATTTTTTTACTTTAAGCTTTTTCGTGATCCTGATGTTCACCCTGGTAGGGAAATTCCCGGTTCTTAGGTGGCAAATAATAAACGCGCGGTTTGGTACCAAGCTCTTCCATAAGGGTATAAGCAGCATTGTCTTTTATAAGTTCACTGAACTTAACAGTCTCCTTTGTAGTTCCGTTGGTTACGGCATCTTCGTTTCTATCGCCAAACCAATAAACACCATTCGGACAAGCAGAAACACACGACGGAAGCTTACCATCCCTGAGCCTGTCGGCACTGAAAAGACACTTAGAAATAGTTCCTTTCTTTTGAGGAACATTGGCCTCGATATTATAAGTCACTCCCTCATATTTCTCTGCGTCCCGTGGCTCAAACCAATTAAATACACGAGCAGAATAAGGACAGGCAGCAATACAAAACCGACAACCAATACAACGCTCATTGTCGATCAATACAATACCATCCTGTCGTTTGAAAGTAGCATTAACCGGACAAACCTTGGTACATGGCGGATTGTCGCAATGCAAACAGGGCTTAGGCATATAATAAGGTGCTGTATTCTCAGCATCCTGCATCTGTAGCACGTTTATGTGATGCTGTTCGGGACGAAGTTGATGGTGAGCCTGACAAGCCTTCATGCACTCTCTCGCATTACGGCATTTTGCTAAATCAATTACCATAACCCAGCTCCTACCCGGCAAACCTTCCCTGCCTCTTTTCTGGTTCTCAGTGAGAGATGGCATCTCAACCGGCTTCAGTTGCGATTTATCCACCTCAACCAGCTCACCACTCGAAGTCAATAGCTTTATCTTTTCACCATCAACCGAAACGACTTTGTTACAGGCTGCTAAAAGCCCGCTGCCCCCAACAAGACCAGCAGCGCCTACCGTTGACCCGAGAACCTTTAAAAAGCCTCTTCTTGAATTTTTTTCCATTTCACGCTTGTTAACTAATTCACGCTAAAAATAGAGAATATTTATGCAGATACAAATATTACCATATACATATATTTAAATAAACATAATTTGGAATTATTCTAAAGTGTTAGTGACAATAAAACAAGCACTTACGTGACATATAATGCAAAAAAAATGGCCGTCAATTCTAGCTATTAAATATCCACATAAATCGCTTAAATTTGATCAAATCTTAAATGGCCATGGCATCCAAGGTAGCTCACCCTGTAAAGAAAAAAGACAGAATCATAAGTATTGATATCCTAAGGGGCTTTGCCTTACTTGGGATTTTATTAGTTAACACACTGGGTTTCAACTCATCATTTTTCGATTTTGGAGGCTTTTATGGGAATTTACCCGATGCCTTTCAATCCTCTTTCTATTCAACTTATATTAGCATAACAGCTGATAAATTTATTTTTCTCTACAGCTTTCTTTTCGGCTATGGCATCTATATGCAGTACAGGAATTTCACCGCCAAGAGTGAAGGGTTCACCTCCTTTTTTAGCCGAAGGATGTGGGTGTTAGCACTTTTCGGCATTGCTCATGTCCTGTTTCTATGGGCAGGTGACATCCTGATTTTATATTCGATCGCCGGATTCTTCATCCTGCTTATTCATAAACTATCCTCCAAATGGCAAATTATAATCGCCATGTTTTTCTATTTCTTCCTTGGCATCTGGTTAACGCTAGGAGTTTGGATCCCCCTTCCTGATGGATTGTCATCCACCTGCACCGAATGTCTTGAACAAGCAAAAATTATTTATGCAAATGGGAATTATCTCGAATGTTTAAATCTGCGTCTGCAAGAATATTTTGCTTTCCGTAACATCAATGCTATCTATTACCTGACAAAAATTATTGGGATCACACTTTTGGGTTTAATTGCTTCGAAGAACAACTTACATCAAAGAATTGCATCAAATAAAAAAAGATGGATCCTGATTTTTACCGGAGTCGCAGTTATTGGTCTTATATCATACTTCGGTTTTGAAAAAATAGTAAACTTCGATAGCCCTTTTGCCAATGCTGTTTACATGACAGGCTATGAGTTCATGAACCTTTTTGTAGCAAGCAGCTACCTCTTAATCATATTGATAGTCTCATCCTACCCTTCAGTTGCCAGGTTTCTGAATCCCATAGCCTCAATGGGCAGGATGTCGCTAAGCAATTACATTCTGCAATCAGTTATATTATCCATAATATTTTACGGCTGGGGCTTCGGTCTCTTCGGTCACACAAAAGTCACCACCTTAGTCCTTATAGCCCTATGTGTTTACGTATTCCAGCTAGTGCTAAATATAATCTGGTTCAGGTATTTCAAACAGGGCCCACTTGAGAGACTATGGAGGAAGGTTTCATATAGAAATCACTCATGATCCGTCGCAAGATAGAGACGGAAATTTCCTTCTATGCAGTATTTCTTACTTCATTTTAATAAGAGCAATCACCTGATTTGACTCAAGTGTCACATCTGTCTGGTTTTCGAAGCCCTCAGTTTCAAATTCGACTATTCCATTTTCCTGTA
>CAYUNU010000234.1:0-6223 GCA_964446195.1 uncultured Porphyromonadaceae bacterium
ATTGTCAGCAAACAGAATAATACCATTTACAATTAACCATTTACAATTAACAATTAGTATTAATGATCACCTGCATCGCCGTCGATGATGAACCCAGAGCTCTGGATGTTATAGAAATACATTCAGCCAAGATGCCGGAACTGAAAATGTTGGGCCTGTTCACCGACCCATTTAAGGCCAGGGATTTTCTCAAGAATAATCCGGTAGATCTTGTCTTTCTCGATATTAACATGCCAGGCTTGAATGGGCTTCAACTTCTGGATCAGTTGAGCTTTCGGCCACAAGTAATATTTGCCACTGCTTATTCTGAATATGCCTTGGACAGTTATGATTATGAGGCTGTTGATTATTTACTAAAGCCCATTGAATTCGACCGCTTTGCCAAAGCAGTTTTCAAGGTAAAAAGACTCATCGAGCTGGTGAAGGGAACTGGACTAAATCAAAATAAATTTCTCTTCCTAAAAGATGGATATAAACAGGTAAAAGTAACTCCTGATAATATTCTATACATCCAGAGTGATGGAAACTATTTGAATGTATTTACTCCGGAAATGAAGATAAATACCAGAATGACCTTAACACAAATTATTGAATTATTATCTCCTGATAAATTCATCAGGATACATAATTCTTATGTTATAAATGTGGAGAACATCCAAGTCATTGAGAGTAACCATGTTTTCATTAATGAAACTAAAATTGCTATTGGCCCACAATACAAGGACCGGTTTATGGAGTTTCTGGGTTGACACTCACATTTTCCAAAATAGTTAGGCAAAAGCACCCCTAACTTATTTCACTGCTATGCGAAAAAAGCGCCATAACAAACAATATCAGCCAAAGAAAGTGTCATCTTGGAACGTAGTGGAAATCCCGACTTGTCGGGGCTGAACGGAGCGAAGCGGAGATTCAGGAACGCGATGCACAGGCAGAAATGACCATCAGTGAGACGTAGTGTACAGGTAAGTTCATACACAAAATCCTGCAGTTCATTGATGAGTATCTAGTTTATTCAGGCACCTGATAAATCTTACTGCTTCATCACCCTCCAAGCCATTATTTGATACCCCACTTGTAGATTCAAAATGTAAATTCCCGGCTGGAGATCTGATATGTCGATAAAATTTGCTGCTTGCTTGATTGTTTTCACAATTTGTCCCTGTGGCGTGTAAAGCTTGACTTCTGCAGGTTCAGTTAATCCTATTATGTTAATAATTCCTGATGTGGGATTGGGGTAGTGGACTATATTCTCATCAAATATTGGGTCAAAAACTTCAAATGGTAAGAAATAATAGTAGAACGACTTCTGATCAAGGATCCACTCATTTAATTGACAATTCCAGGCAAACCGTGCATCTATAGTTTGATCCCCTGTGTCATCACAAACGTATTCATATTTTCTAAACTCTATCCATCTATTTAAAGCTGAATCCCAATCATACCGTATGTCAGTAATATTATTCCCACGTTCATCGTAAATGCATTCATATTTTCTATAATTCACCCACTCGTTTAACTCTGAATCCCACTTGAACAATATCTTTAAAATTAGATTCCCATTATCATCAAAGATGGTCTCTTCTTTAACTCCTTTAAGATCTATCAATTCCGAAAGACTGTTAAACTCTGACCATAAATGATGGTACCCAGATTCTTCATAATCGTAGTCTGGTTTCCCAAACCCTTCCACAGGGATGATGCTTCCTTGCCACTGATTCAACTTTGAATCCCAAACAAAAAATGCCTCTGAAATTAAGCCTCCAATTGCATCATAAGCATATTCATATTTATAAGTTCGGATTGAATCAACTTCCGTGTAATTATACGTCACAACCGAATCCAGACGCTTTTGATTTTCTACTACCTGATAGTCGGATAAGAGCTTTATCCTTGCCAGTTCCAGGCCAAAAGAATTACCAGCACACAAGGTTGCTACTAACAAAAGAAGGACAAGTTTTCTCAAGATATTAATTTTTCACCGTGAGAAAGCTACAACAAAAACCTTATGTTAGGAAAGATTGTTATTAACAGAAAGGGGGAGGTGAACTGCATTGCTTAGTTCCTAAATCACCTTAAGCAATTAAGCATGAACAACCTTCGTAGGGTTTCGTTGGTTTGCTCCAGGGTTGATAATCTATTGTCAATATGAATGCAAGAGAGATGCTGAATAGACATCCAATCGGATCAAAAGGATAGCCTGGCATTGGTTTCAGAAATGCCCAGCATCCCGGCTATTTTTTTAAGGCTGAGACCTTGAAAAGTAAAAAGAATGATTATTTCTCGATAACCTGGCTTCAGGATACTTAATGCATCATATAAGAGATCCGTTTGTTCCTGTTGATCGAGCTGCAATATATCAAGATCCAGAAGATAGTTTTGAGGTTTTTCTTCAAGCCAATCCTGAACATTCTTCTTTCGAAAATAATCTCTTCCACAATTTCTTGCTATAGTGAAAAGCCAGGCTTCAAAATTGCCTGAGCCATTGAAGCTTTTTCCATTGATAAGCAATTTTAGGAAAACCGTCTGAACAAGATCTCTGGCATCAAAACGGTTTTCTTTTGTCAGTTTAAGAAAATAGTGAAACAATTTGTCATTATACCTATTGAATAATTCTTCGATTGGCAATCCCTGCTGACTGGGCTTAATAGGATAATTGCTTGTTGCTACAGATTCTTTCATGTTGTTACATAAGCTAAGATTGTGCCAGAATTGTAATTGCCAGATTATGAGGACATAATATACAAGAAATAAAAATGATTGTCATATTATTGTACACTTTATGTCTATTTTCCGGACAATGGAAAGTGAGAATTATTCGGATTTGATTATTCGTACTTCAATGATTCAGCAGGATTCATATAAATAATTTTAAGTGCTTTTATCAAAGTTGTTAAGCAAATGATGATGAATAAAATAGCAAATGAGATGGGAAATACATCCCAATTTAAGTCGATACGATTGGCATAAGATTCAAACAATCTTTTACTGATATAAATGGTAAATGGAATAGAAGCAAGATTCGCTATAATAGCCCATTTCCCAATACTCCAGGTTGTTTTCCAAATAAGAGTATATGATGAGGCACCAAATGTTTTACGAAGGGCAATCTCTCTTCTTTTTCGTTCAAGGAAAAAGGTAATCATTCCATACACACCCAAACATGAAACCAGAATAATGAAGATGGTAAACCAGGTAACCAGCATACCATTTATGCGATCTGGACGGTAAAGGTCAATGTATGTTTGATCCAGGTAGAAATATTCAAAAGGTGTTAGGTCATTGACTTCATTCCACACCTTACTCAATTCATCAATAACCTCATCCTTGAAACCTTCCTTATAGCGGACATAAATAACTCCATCAGGAACCATTGAAGAAAGATCATTACTTACACGGAAGATCTGAGGGGCGATCTCTTCTTTCAATCCGCTTACGTATATGTCTTTACTAATCCCGATGATCTGACCTTCATGCACTATTTCACTAAAACCACTTAAGCGGCAATACTCCTCAAGTGGATCATCTACATTCATTTTCCTGGCTGCCGACTCATTTATTATAAATCCCTGAATTGAATCTGTGCTATATTCAGTAGAGAAACTTCTTCCCTTTATTATAGGGATCTGCAGAGTTTCAAAATAATCAAAGTCTACGGAGCTGAGGAGGGCATCAAATGATGTGCTTTCGGGATTATCCTGACTTTGCCATGTAAAGCATCCAGTACATCGACTGGGTTTTGCTGTTTCCGGTATATTTATGGCTGAAACATTCAGAATTCCAGGATTATCCAATAATCTGTTTTTTAGTGAATAGTAATCCTCGGTAATGTTTTCCTTCATAGGAAGATAAACAACATTTTCCTTATTGAATCCCAGGTCCTTATTGATTAAAAACTTATTTTGACGAATGAAATAAAAGCTGACGCTAATTAAAACCGAAGCAATAAAGAATTGGCCTACGACTAAAAATTTTCTCAGGATATCTCTGGAACTACCTTTATGTGCGCCTGGATTGATTATTGAAATCGGACTCAGGCGTGATTGTATTAAAGCCGGATAAGTGCCAGCCAAAAAACCACTAAAAAAAAGAATTATTAGTACACCAAGGATCAGCTTAAAATCTGTATAATGGATGCCGATGTCAGCCCCCAGCAAATTGTTCAGCCCGGGTCGAAGTATTTCTACAAGAATGAATGCCAGAATTAGGGATATAAGGGAGAGAACCATACTTTCTCCAATAAACTGCCTAATCAATTGAATCCGTGAGGACCCTACTACCTTTCTCATTCCGATTTCTTTTGACCTTTTCTCCATCCGGGCTGTAGTAAGGTTGATGTAATTGAAGCATGCGATGGTCAATAGGAATATAGCAATAATCGAAAATGCCTTGATATGGTTTTTATTTCCTGATTTGTAAAATACGCGTGATTCATTGTGGGAGCCATCCAGGTGAATTGCTGAAATTGGCTGTAACTCAAAATGAACGCCATCTTTTACCTGGGGACAATTGTTTTCCATCGCATAATCTGTCAGCTTTTGGGCTAACTGCAATGGGTCTATCCCAGGAACAATTTTAATATAGCCTACACTCATGAACCGCCCCCACAGACGAGGAGGTAACCCCAGAGAGTGAACCAGGGTATAAGGCAAAATAAAATCCGTTTGAAGAGTTGAATATTCAGGAAAGTCCTCAATAACTGATGATACTTTCAGCGGGATTTCATCACCCATCACAAGCTCATTGACGACATCTACCCGGCCAAAAAATTTCATAGCCATTGCTCTTGTCAGAATAATGGAGTGGATATCGCTGAAAGCCACTTCTGGATCACCCTGAATAAAGCTCAGGTTGAATATTGTGAAAAAGGAGGAATCGGCAAACAATCCATTATTTTCATAGAAACCCTGACTATTAGCCTCCATGAATATTCGTCCGGTGGGCTCAAATGCAACACCCGTTGTCACCTCAGGGATTTTTTCTACAGCATCACCTATTAATACTGCCGGGACACCGGCGAACCCATCCTGCATATATGTCGTTCCATAGCTCATAACTCTGTATATCTGATCAGCATCATTATAATGCTTGTCAAATGAAAGTTCATGAGTGATCCAAACGAGTATCATAAGAACACCAGCAATTCCAATCGTGAGTCCTGTGAGATTCAGAACGGTAAAAAGGCGATTTTTTTGACTTATTCTTATCAGAGTGGTAATAAAGTTGCGTATCATTATTTTTAGCTTTTCCCAACCTAAACCAATATACATGCCATTATTGTAGTTGCCTCATAATGAACATGTTAAGAAATGTGTTCATAATTATCTGTTTAAAATATAAACAATGATGGTGAATAATGATGCAATTACCTCAATTTTATGCTACTAATAACTGACATTCGTATGAAAACTTTCGGAAACATTTTAATTGCTGATGACAATATCGATTTCCTGAATGCTATGAAAATGATGTTGGTACGTGATTTTGCAAGTGTTGAAATAGTAAAGAATCCAAACCTCATACCCAGAAAACTGGAGGATTTTGATTTTGATGTGATTTTGCTTGACATGAATTTCTCACGTGGTCAAACATCAGGAAATGAAGGTTTGTTTTGGATGCGTAAAATTCATGAGACTTTGCCTGAAACAAGTGTAGTGTTGATTACAGCCTTTAGTGAGGTAGAATTAGCTGTAAATGCTATGAAGGAAGGGGCTGCAGATTTCATTGAAAAATCCTGGGAGAATGAGAAAATCCTTGCTACCATCCATGCGGCTGCAAAAGTAAGTCAGGCAAAGCGCGAGACTTCCAAAGTCCGCAAAGCTAATGCTCATTTGACTGAGGAGCTCAGAAGTCAACATAGAATTTTTATTTCTGATTCACCGGAAATGAAAAACATTTATCAGCTAGTGAATAAGGTAGCCTCAACCGATGCAAATATTCTCCTCCTGGGAAAGAACGGTACTGGAAAGGAAGTAATTGCACATGAAATTCACAATCGGTCCAAACGTTCAAAGGAGGTATTTGTCAGTGTAAATATCTCGGCAATACCGGAGACACTTTTTGAAAGTGAATTGTTCGGGTATGTTAAGGGCGCCTTTACAGGTGCAAATCAGGATAAAACCGGTAAATTTGAGATAGCTCAAGGGGGGACTCTCTTTTTAGATGAAATTGGAGATCTGAGTCCTAATTTGCAAACAAAGCTCTTATCGGCAATACAAAGCAGGAC
>CAYUNU010000235.1:0-6209 GCA_964446195.1 uncultured Porphyromonadaceae bacterium
CGGGTTTCGGGTTTCGGGTTGCGGGTTTCGGGTTTCGGGTTTCGGGTTTCGGGTTTCGGGTTGCGGGTTTCGGGTTGCGGGTTTCGGGTTGCGGGTTTCGGGTTGTGTGTTGTAGAGCATTACTGAGACTCCCTCTACTGGTTTGCCGGTGAAGGCATCTACCACTGTGCCTTGCATCTCGAGGCTGTCGATTTCGTTGCCGGTGGAGAATACGACCATAAAGTTTTCGTAGGCGTTACTTTCGTTTAGGTCGACTAGGGCATCGGCGAAGTTGAGGGTGTAGGTACGATCGGGGAGGAGCTCGGTGGTGAAATGTATCTGCAGCTTTTTGCCCTTGACCTTGATCTCCGGTTTTTCCTCCATTGGGGGAGAGATGATAAGTTTTTTGTTAAGATCTTTCAAGGTGAAGTACTCGTCGAAGGTGAATTCAAAATCCTGACCCGCAAAATTGGTTGAGAAGTTTTCCGGAGTGCTTTTCAGTATTGTTGGTGGAGCGACATCTTTATCGCCTCCAATCAATGCTCCTGCTCCTTGTTGGGCGCAGCTGAAAGAGATCCAGATGGTGACAAGTAATAAAAAAATGCGGCTATATATATTGTATGTCCTTCTCATTTCGTTCCAAATTTAACACAATTGGAATTGAATGCTTGAATTCTGAGTGGAATTAGCTTATTTTGTATCGAATATCAGGTGATAACGGAAGTAGCATAATGACAATGGAAAACGAATTAATTGATAATCAGTCGGGAATTGCAAGTCCAGCTAATAACAAACGGCAGAGGCGCTTGAATATTATTTTTACCATTGTATTCGCGATTCTCACCATAGCCATTGGTTTTTTGGTTTATTCGCTTCTGACCGAAAGGAATGAGGCCAAAGAGATGCAGACTGTTTTGGAGATGCAGAAAGAGAACCTGGCCAGCGAGCTTAACGAGCTCTACATGCAGTATGACAGTCTGCAAACGGAGAACGACACTATGAACCTGAAGATCGAGGAGGAGCAGCAGAAGATCCGCAACCTACTGGCAATCAGGGAGTCGAATGCTAAAAAGATACAGCTCTACCAAAAGGAGTTAAACACCATGAAAGAGGTGATGCGCTCCTTTGTGGTTCAGGTTGATTCATTGAACAGGGCCAACCTGGAGCTGCGGGCCGAGAACCAGCAGGTGAAGAGTCAGATTCGCGAAGCCACCAGTGTGAACAGGCAGTTGGAGGAGAACCTGAAGAAGGAGCAGAAGAAGGTTGAGACGGCTTCGGTTGTTAAAACCACTAATGTTGTTGCCGAGCCGATAATGAGTAATGGCGACCTGTCCCGTCGAACCAAGAGGACAGAAAAGTTCCGTGTATGCTTCACTGTCAATGGCAATGCTATAGCCAAACAAGGCCCCAAGAAGATCTACTTAAGAATAGGAAATCCTGATGACAGGGTGATGGTAAAAGATCCGGGTGAGGTGTTTACTTTCGAAGGTGAATCACTGGCCTACTCAGCCTTCCGCGAGATACAGTATGATGGTGTTGACATCAATGTATGCATCTACTACGATATCGGTGATGAGGAGATCCTGCCTGGCACCTACTATGTTGACCTGTTCATGGATGGTGAACATGTGGGGACTAGTAGCTTTTCGCTGAAGTAGGGGGTCTATAAAGTTCGTAGATACTTTCTTTGGAACAATAATACCCAGCCTACGCCTATTGTTATGGCGCTGTCGGCTACGTTGAAGACGGGGCGGAAAAAGATGAAGGAGTCGCCGCCTTTCCAGGGGAGCCACTCAGGGTAGCGTCCGGTGAGGACTGGGAAGTAGAACATGTCCACTACACGGCCCTGCAGGAAAGAGGAGTATCCTCCGCCTTCGGGGAAGAGAGTGGCTACGCCCGATCCTTCTACCATAGGGTTCATGTAGGTCGACTCATTGAAAATCAGGCCATAAAAAGCGCTGTCTATAATATTGCCTGCAGCCCCGGCTGTGATCAAACCAAGAGCCAGGATAAAGCCTATGGGCGCATCCTGCTTGATGATATGAAGGATATACCAGGTGAGACCACTTACAGCAATAATCCGAAAGATGCTCAGAGCATATTTGCCCCAATTGCCGGCAAACTCAAAGCCAAAAGCCATGCCGTTATTCTCAATAAAATGTAGGATGAACCAATTACCAAAAATGGGAATGCTTTCACCCATATACATATTGGTCTTGATCAAGATCTTGCTAACCTGATCGATAAGCAGAACAATGAAAATCAGTAAAAATACTTTGCTTTTAATCGACATGAAAAGTGGTAAAGAGTTTTATTTCTGCAAATTTTTGGCCTCAATACTTAGAGTAGCGTGAGGCACAGCCATTAAGCGTGGTTTGGAAATCAACTTACCCGTTTGTCGACATATACCATAAGTTTTATTCTCTATCCTTACAAGTGCAGCTTGCAAGTGCTGTATAAACTGTGATTGTCTCTGAGCCAATTTGCCTACTTCTTCGCGCGACATAACTGTTGCTCCTTCTTCCAGTACCTTAAAAGTGGGAGAGGTATCCTGGATATCATTTCCATCTTGATTAGCAAGAGTCTTCATAAGTAAGTCAAGGTCCTCTTTGGCCTTCTCTATCTTGAAGAGAATCAGCTCTTTAAATTCGGCTAATTCAGCGTCGGAATATCTTGTTTTTTCTGCCATGACTTTTAATATTTGGATAGAAAGATAGTTATTTTTTTTATTACGTTGGTGGTGGGTATTGTTAATTGTTTCCACCCTTTCCACCTTCTTCCCCCCCCTTGAAAAGGGGGGTTACTTGTTTATGGATATTAGGGTTTTTATTGGTCCTTCTAGTTCTACTTCGCGGGAGGTTTTGGGATCCAGGGTTTCTACCAGCTCTATTGTTTCGGCGAGGGTTTGTTTTGCTATATGATCGCTGAAGTTAAGCAATGCCTCGTTTAGTGCTTCGTGTTTTTTTATCCTGATGTGAATCTTGTCCACTACCTCATAGCCGCTGTCTTTTCTCAGGTTTTGGATGCGGTTGATGAATTCTCTGGCTATCCCTTCCTGCTTCAGCTCTTCGGTGATCGTTATGTCCATTGCCACGGTTAGTGAACCGTCGTTAGTAACTAACCATCCGGGGATGTCGGCGGACGAAATCTCAACTTCTTCCAAGCTTAAAACGGCCGACTGCATACTGCCTACTGCAGACTCAAAATCTAGGGTAAAAGTCCCATTCTGTTCTATTTCAGCTATATCATCTTTAGACAACTGAGCTATGGCGGCGCTAACGGCTTTCATATTTTTGCCGTGCTTGCGACCGAGGAGCTTGAAGTTCGGTTTGATATTTTTCACCAGGATGCCTTCTGTATCGTCTTCCATCAGCTCGAGGTCTTTGATGTTAGTCTCGGAACGTATGATATCGGTTACTGCGCTTATTTGGCGTGATGTTTTCTCATCCAGCACCGGGATCATTATCCTGGCCAGTGGCTGCCTTACCTTGATGTTCACCTTGCGTCGTAAGCCAAGCACCATGGATGATACTCTCTGCGCCAGGTTCATCCTCTCTTCCAGATCCTTGTCGATGAACGTTTTATTGCTCACTGGGTAGTCGGTGAGGTGAACAGACAAGCTGTCGTCTCTGCCTGTAGCCTTGTTAAGGTCGAGGAAGAGCTTGTCCATATAAAATGGTGCGAAAGGAGCAGCTAGTTTTGCCACTGTTTCCAGACAGGTGTATAGTGTTTGGTAGGCTGATATCTTATCGTTATCATACTCACCACCCCAGAAGCGTTTACGACTGAGGCGCACGTACCAGTTACTCAGGTTTTCGAGCACGAAGTCCTGAATAGCTCTGGCCGAGCGGGTTGGGAAAAAGTCGTCCATATATCCGTCAACATCCTCTATCAGGGTGTTCAGAAGCGAGAGTATCCACTGATCCAGCTCGGGGCGTTTTTTCATCGGGATATCATCTTCGGCATAGGTAAACCCATCAACATTAGCGTACAAGCTAAAGAAGGAATAGGTATTATACAGTGTCCCGAAGAACTTCCTTTTCACCTCGTCCACGCCCGATATATCAAACTTAAGGTTATCCCAGGGCGGGGCATTGGTTACCATATACCAGCGTACCGGGTCGGAGCCATGCTCATCGATAGCGGCAAAAGGATCAACGGAATTGCCCAGGCGCTTCGACATCTTGTTACCTTCCTTGTCGAGCACCAAGCCATTGGATACCAGGTTCTTGAAGGACACGGAGTCGAAGAGCATCACCGATATGGCGTGGAGGGTAAAGAACCATCCGCGTGTTTGATCAACCCCTTCCGCAATAAAATCGGCAGGGAAATATTTCTCTAATTCATCCTGATGTTCAAAAGGGTAGTGCAACTGTGCGAAAGGCATTGCCCCGGAATCGAACCACACATCGATCAGGTCGGGTTCACGTGTCATCACCTCGCCACTGTCAGATACCAGCTTTATCTGATCTACCCAGGGACGGTGCAGGTCGAAGAGCTTATAATTCTCATCGCTGTTATTCCCCTCCTCAAAATTTTTCAGGTCGTTAGACTCCATCACGCCGGCTGCCACGGCTTTCTCTATCTCTGCTTTCAGCTCGGCCACCGATCCTATACATTTCACTTCCTGACCGTCTTCTGTGAGCCAGATAGGCAAAGGTGTACCCCAGAAACGTGAACGTGATAAGTTCCAGTCGACCAGGTTCTCCAGCCAGTTGCCAAAACGACCGGTGCCTGTTGATTCGGGCTTCCAGTTGATAGTTTTATTTTTCTCTATCAGCTTATCCTTGAAGGCTGTAGTTTTTATGAACCACGAATCCATAGGGTAATAGAGGACGGGCTTATCTGTTCTCCAGCAATGGGGGTAGCTGTGGACGTATTTCTCGATTTTGAATGCCTTGCCGTCTATCTTCATCTTAACGGCGATCTCCACATCTATGCTTTCTTTATCCTGATTTTCCTCTGTGTCGTACTCTTTCTTAACATACTTACCGGTGAACTCTCCGTAAGTGTCTTTGTTAACATACTGATTAACAAAATCATCCTGCATATTCTCGATCGGGAAGAAGCGGCCTTTGCGATCTACGAGGGCTTGGTTTTTGCCTTCTTGGTCGATAATGATCAGGGGGGATATGCCGCTTTGCTTGGCTACCCTGTCGTCGTCTGCACCGAAGGTTGGGGCTATGTGAACGATGCCTGTACCATCTTCGGTGGTAACAAAATCACCTGTTATCACGCGAAAGGCATCGCCCATCGGCTGCACCCAGTCGATCAGTTGCTCGTAGCGTGTGCCTTCGAGTTCCTGGCCTGTGTATTCGGCGATGATTTGGTAGGGGTGGTGTTTTTTGGCTGGGTCGGATGGGGGGAATGGTTCGCTATTGGGAGACAGATCGTGATCTGTCTGTACGCGATCTTGAGACAGATTGTGATCTGTCTGTACGTTGAAATATGAGGGGACGAGGTCTTTGGCTATGATTACGTTTATTGGGTTGCCGGTGTAGGGGTTGTAGGTTTTTATTTTTACGTATTGGATTTTTGGGCCTACGCACAGGGCTGTGTTTGAGGGTAGGGTCCATGGGGTTGTTGTCCAGGCCAGGAAGTAGGTTTCTACCTGTTCCTCGCGGTCCCGGATCTCCGCTCCGCTCCGTCCGGGATGACCCTTAGCATTTTCTAACACTTTAAATAGTGCTGTTATTGTTGTGTCTTTTACGTCGCGGTAGCAGCCTGGTTGGTTTAGCTCGTGGGAGGAGAGGCCTGTTCCGGCGGCGGGGGAGTAAGGTTGGATGGTGTAGCCTTTGTAGAGTAGATTCTTTTCGAACATCTGCTTGAGGAGCCACCATAGGGTTTCTATGTAGCGATTATCGTAGGTGATATAGGGGTGATCCATATCTACCCAGTAGCCTATTTTGTCTGTTAGGTCTTTCCACACGTCGGTGTACTTCATCACTTCGGTGCGACATTCTTTATTGTAATCCTCTATGCTGATGCCCTTGCCGATATCATCCTTGGTGATCCCAAGCTTCTTCTCCACGCTCAGCTCAACGGGCAAACCATGAGTGTCCCAGCCGGCTTTTCTCTCTACGCGAAAACCCTTCTGCGTTTTATATCGACAGAAAATATCCTTGATAGCACGGGCCATAACATGGTGAATACCAGGCATTCCGTTGGCCGATGGCGGTCCTTCGTAAAAAACAAAGTCCTTATGACCTTCACGAATCTCTATACTTTTC